>JAHDGC010000062.1:0-14012 GCA_020627865.1 Saprospiraceae bacterium
ACATTGGGGATACGATTGCGGACTTTGAGACGCCGGAAGGTTTGCCACCTATTGCAATTGATGAACCTACAATGAGCATGTTGTTTACGGTAAATAATTCTCCTTTTTATGGCAATGAAGGTAAGTTTGTCACTTCTCGCCACTTGAGGGATCGCTTATTTAAGGAAACGGAAAAAAACCTGGCCTTACGGGTTGAAGAAACCGAGCAACCGGATAGCTATATGGTTTTTGGTCGGGGTGTACTGCACCTTTCCGTTTTGATCGAAACTATGCGCCGGGAAGGATATGAGTTTCAGGTAGGAAAACCAAGGGTTATTATCAAACAAATTGATGGCAGAAAATCGGAACCTATAGAATTATTGAGTATTGATGTACCGGAAAATATGTCGGGAAGGTTGATAGAGTTTGTCAATCAGCGAAAGGGGGAAATGACCGTAATGGAGCCTAAAGGTGATTTGATGCATCTGGAGTTTATGATTCCATCAAGGGGTATTATTGGCTTACGGAATACCGCCTTGAATATGACTGCAGGCGAGGCTATTATCACGCATCGTTTTATCCGTTTTGAACCTTGGAAGGGAGAGATTCCAGGTAGAAATAAAGGTGTGCTGGTGGTGAGTGAATTGGGGACTTCGATCCCGTTTGCTTTATTTAAACTTCAGGAAAGAGGGAAGTTTTTTATTCCGCCGGGTGTTCCAGTTTATGAAGGGCAAGTTGTCGGTGAGCACACTAGGGATAATGATCTTATTGTCAATGTAGTCAAGACCAAGAAGCTGTCCAATATGAGGAGTTCTGGAGCTGATGATAAGGTAAAATTGGCGCCTCCAGTGGAGATGTCCTTGGAACAAACGATGGAATATATTGATGATGATGAGTATATGGAGGTTACACCGGAAAGTATTCGTTTACGGAAGATTTTGTTGAAGGAGCATGAAAGGAAGCGTGCGGCGAATCCGAAGTTGAATATGTGAAGTATTGCATAGAGCCATAATGCTTACGAAACCAAAATAATTTTTCAAACAGACAATAAAAAATTCCCCCTGACACAGAGATGCTCGGTCAGGGGGAATGCGTAATATAACTCAAATACGGCAGAATAAATTAGTCTACCTTCTATCAATTATTATTAATCAACGAACCATTATTCGCTGCACAACAAGCTGGCAAAACGATATCAAATGTTGTATTGCAAGCATTTCCATCGCAAGCTAGCATTGCTGTACCGGCATCATCTGTAGGATCAACGATCATTCCTGTATAAGCCGGATCACTGGAAATAGTTACGGTAATCGGCCCAGTAGCTCCTGCAGGAATAGTAATATTCGCAAGTGGGGCATCGGTAACCGTATTCGTTCCATCATTATAGGACATGAAATAGTTACCCGCTCCAGCTCCACCGGAAAGGAGAGCAGCCATATCCGCCATTGCAATATTGTAGTCACCACCAGACGCACAAACTGCATCAATACTTGCCGTACTTGCTATAATATCATCGTAAACAAACAAGGCAATAGTTTCACTAACAACACAACCACAGGATGTTGTCAAAGTATAACTCACGAGATTTTCACCGCATGTTCCGGCGCCAGCCTGATTTGCAATTGCAGGATCGAACTCGTAGCTCTCGTCTCCGGTACCTGGGGTTCCATCTGGGTCCGCAGTAACGGTTATACCGTCCCCAGCAACAACTAAAGTTTCGGCACCAACTGTAAACGAAATCGTAAATGTATTAGCAGCATCGCAAGCCCCAGCATGATCAGCTTCAGTAGTTAAAACATTACCACAATGATCCGTAATCGTAAACACCTCGCCATCCAATCCATCACCAAAGGACTCCCCTACGGCAAGTTGGTAAGTTCCTGGTGCAAGATTAGTCATCGCTGCAATATCTGTAACCAACCCTGGTCCATCACCAGCAGAACCGCCACAATTAATCCCGGCAGCAAGGATATCACTTCCCGCAATAAATGTCCCTCCTGAATCGTATAAACCAGCCAACCATTCATTTGGGAAGCCCCCGGCAGTATGATTTGCTAATATTACACTCCCCGGTGTAGTACTCAAAGCCGGTGTAAACGCCAAAGGTGCAGCCGCATCCGAGCTACAATATTCCGTACCATTAGCGATGGTAGGAATCGGTGGTGTAGGAGAATTTCTAACCGCAACCGTCACCTGCCCAGAAATGGGGCAACAGACCTGCGGGTTACTTCCAGTAGCGACGTGGAAACCACTGACATCGTATACATAGTCACCAGGAGCAGGGTTCCCACCCGTTTCGCAAGCTTCCGCTTCCTGATTGTTCATGGCACCATCTAGCGTAAGACCATTTCCTAAAATATCAGCGGGGCCGCTGTTAAATGCCCAAGTAAGATCACCCCCTAATGCACCATCTGTAGTATCGTCTCCTGGTAAACAAATGGTAGCGGTTTGCGGCTCTATGCAACGGTCTGTATATTCTACGGTGAAATCGTCTATCGTAAACTCAGGACAAACGCCATTTCCATCTTCAAAAACACCTACTCTCAATATAAAAAAGCTATTGTCCGTAAAACCACTTCCTAAAGTAAGGTTTGTGGTAACCCCATCAAAAACCCCATCATAAACATTACCAATGGGCTGGTCTGAACAGAATGTCATTGTCCCTGCACCAGTATCTGTCCCGCCAACAAAGAAACTCCCTAGCCAAAACATTTCCCACCCAGAATAATCGCCATCAAACATTTCTATTTCCAATAAACTCCAATCCGGTGAAGTCACCGTAAAGCACATCCTTTCTATTGACATATCAGCAGCACCTGGGCCAATTGTCGAAGAACAGGGGGTAGAACCATCAGGAGAGTTTGGATTACTAGGGGTAATAAAAACGGAAGTGGCTCCAAAATCAGGGCTGGTGTTAGGATCACCATCATCAGGATTAGGACAAGTTCCAAAAATATCATTAACAACATCCGCACTTTGTGCTATTGGATAATTCACAATCGGATTTTCCTGCAAAACAGCCGTAACCGTTTGGCATTCATCCGGGCAAATAGCCACATTTCCACTAATAGAGGAAGGTAATTTCTGCCTTACCACGAAATCAAGTTCCAGATCACAAGCACCACCACAAGCTGCATTGGGATCAGAGATGGTAACCGTATAAGAACCCGGCGCAACATCATTAGCCGTTTCCCATACACCTGGGGCAACCTGAGAAAACGCACTTGGCGAACCGGTGATGACATAACTACCGACACCGTCGTCCGTAAGGTCACCGTTACCATTCGGGTCAGGGCTACCACCAGCAAGGCCTGTAATCGTCAACTTTCCATTAGCAGCACCGGCACAGGTTTCATCCGTAGCAGAAGCGACACCCACAATTGGAGAAGCATCAGAGATAAACTTCACACAGGTAGCAGACTTAGATCCATCGCAAGGATCTTCATAACGGATACAAATGTTGGAAACCGAACGCATGATACCATCTCCAAAATCCTGTGTTACCGTACCTGGCAAATCAAACGGACTACTACCACCGGCGAATGGATTGCCAAAAAGGGCAAAATTACAGTTATTTTCGGTATCAATATAATTATTGAAAATAGCAGAGTAGTTTGACGGGTAACCTGTCAGGGAGAAGGCGCATTCTTGGGTACCGTCCATGCCATTATTCGTATCACCAGCAAGTACACATGCTGCGTGAGATGGCCCAGAGTTCGGGCCAACAGGCGTACCATTATTCGAAATATAAACGGTCGCCTGTGTAGTCACGGGATCGGAATAGGAACATACCGGATTTGATACGGGGAACGTTCCTCCACATCCTGTAGGGGTACTGAAACCAACCGTAATTTCTTCGATACAGTTCACCTCTACAACATGAGCACCCAACTGCAAGGTACCACTAGACGAGTTGCCACCGGCACCAACAAAAGTAACGTCAACATCACCTCCATTAGAACCCGGAGTTACAATTGTACCACTCACACTACTGTCATCAATATTCGTTGTAGCTACATTATAAGGTGTTTCATTATCAATATCCTGTGGATCGCAGGTATCCGTAAGGGTACCGGCATCTTCTGGTTGTACTTGCCAGTTTCCCTGATAGAAAGACCCAGCAGAAACCCCACAAGTAGGATTCACGACCTGTACGATTTCGAGGCGTGGTGGCTCAATGGGGTTATTCGTTCCAGAGATACAAATACGGGCAACGCTAGAAACGGGCGATTCTGCTAGTAAGGTAAGCTCCCCTCCATTACAGGCTATCCCCTTTTCAACATCGCAATAAGTCGTGTTGGTACCACCAGTACCAAATGCAGTTGCATTACATCCTGACCCATTCGGGTTCCCTACCGTAAGCTCCCATACGTATACATTATAACACTGACCAGGACAAAGGTTGAACTGGAAATCTCCACCACCATCCAGATATGCATTCATACCGGTAACATTCCAAGTATGGGTTTCATTACCCACGTTTTGTCCCATTTCGTAAAAGCCGCAAGTAGAGCCTTTTTGGTCGATACAAAGGGAACCATCACCAAAGACATCTCCTCCTGTTGAGATCGGAGCAGTAACGGCATCCGCACCACAGAACAATGCCGTGGAATTTCCATATTCTGCAAGCGAACCATTCTGGGCAGGAGAATTCTGGCCATAAAAGCCGACATACCAGAATAGGGATTCATTGGCACCGCATTCTGTACGATTATTACTCACATCTACATCCCAATTTAACGATACCCAACCATCTCCAGAACCGGGGGTAACTTCTGTCACCGTAACATTTTGAGGCTGCATTGGCACAGTACACTGTGCATTAAGATTGTTTTCAAATATAAACAACAATGAGCCTACAAGAAAACATAAAACTGTGTTAAAACATTTCATTGTAAAAGGTTTTGTGTCTAAAAAAACAAGTAATACCTTTTAAAATTATTGGGGTAAAATGAAATATCAGTTCTCAAAAAACTAACATTTTCATTACTCGTATTTATTTAAATAGGATTACTCAATAATCGGGTATTGGGATAAATAGGGTATTGGGATAAAAATTTCCAAAGATAAAGCCGTAGGTCTTGTAAGTACATCCGTAACTTAACAGATAGGCTCTTTATTACCTTTATTTTTCTGATTTCTTTGGAAATTGTCTTGTTCCTGCGGGAGCAGGTTTTCTAATAACCATCTTGGACATCGGACGTGTCTTACTTGCTCCTAGCCTAGGCATTTTTGCTTTCATTTGCGCAACCTGTTCTGAAGAAGAAAGCTTTTCTTTTTTTTCGACCTTAGGCGGTGTCTTCTTAACGGGAGCTGTCTGTCCAACACTAAAGCCCACCACGAAAAAGACAAGGCAAAGAATCAGTAGCATCCTCTTGCTAAAGTCTTGTAAAAAAAATTTGTGTAAATTCATTTTTTCTTTCATACATAAAAATTTAAAATCGTTTATAAATCATGATAACTACTATCAATTAACATACAATAAAAGGCTTCACATTTTGGAAACATCTTATCGTAATTAACTTGTTATTTTCATTATTTCCTCCTTGTAAAATATCAAAAAGTATGTGTTGTAAAAGAAGAATTAGGAGAAAGGCTTTACATTTTATCAATAAGCTCTCATAGTTTGATTGGTAATAATCTACTAAGATAAAAAGAATCGCATTGCAATCATGGTGCATATGTTAAAACAATAATATAATACTACATAATCATAATATCGTATCAGATAATTGCAGATTAATCGTACACCCATGATTATTTAACATAGCTTACACCGGCCACACTTCCAGTACGCGGGGGTACTAGTGGACAACCTCGCCTTTACGATTCCTTCCTCTTATGCTCGTTCGAAGCTTCCACTCTATATTATTGCCATACCTAGTACAGCAAAAAAAAAGAGACTGTCCATTTCTGAACAGCCTCTGAGCAATACTTCTATAAAAAACAAAATAAAATTTCAGTAGTAAAAAATAAATTCAGTATTTCATCTCACACTTCTGACTCCTAAAATAAAGGAGCACCACATCCCCTAATACTGAATTTATTTTCGTGTCATCATTATCGATGTATCTGTATATATCCCGAGTAGGTATTTCCTTCCCCATCGTCTATGACGTAGAAGTAGGTACCGTCTGGTAGATCTTTATTCTCCCAAGTGCCGCCCCAATCGTTTTGGTAGTTGTCTACGAAAAGGACTTGCTCACCCCAACGGTTGAAGACACAAACGTTGTTGTTCGGGAATCTCGATAAACCTTCTATGACAAACGTATCGTTGATGCCATCTCCATTCGGAGAGAAACCGGTGTAGATCGTTAGCTCATCGCACAAGACGGTAACACTAACCGTTGTGGTATCACAACCTGTCGGACTACAAACCGCGTATTCAAAAGTATCTGGATTCGCTGGATCACAGTAGCCTGCATCTGGGTTATACATGATGCCATCTCCGGTAAAGATTACGGCTCCATGTTCTGGCTGAGTGACGATGAGTACGGTATCCAATACGGTAATACTATCATTGACGAGTACCGGAATTTCAATTACCTGATCAATAATCGTAGTCGCGGTATCTGGGTTGGCCTCTGGAATAGATTCATTGCCACCATTCGGATCCGTCACAAAGACGAATACATATGTCGTGTCGCAGAAATCGTATTCATCACAAACTACGATACAAGTACTGTCTACCCCACCGGCAATCAGTCCGGCACCTGTTAAACAAGGGGTATCATCAATCAAGAAGAAGTCTACAAAACCACCGGTGGCATCTGGACAAGTATTTTCAATACTGAAAACAGAACCTGGTAACTCGTAAGTTTCCACACATATCGTATCATTAGCATTCAACATCACGGTATCCACAAGAATCTCAGGGGTGGTAATACAACCCACAACAAGGTCGATGGAATCTACACATCCCCTAATGGTATCCGTCAGTACTAAGTGGTTCACACCATGAGCACCGAACAATACAGTTCCTTGAGCTTCGATCGTTTGATCTACAGGAAGTGTATTCGTATCGCCAGAGCCAACATGCAAGACTTCCATATTGCTGTAAGTACTATTCAAATCACCACCCGTAATTCTCAGGTTGATCGGATCAATTGACCAAGAACCCGTTTGATCGAGCATATTCATCAACAAGGCCAAATCTTCCAGACTGCTAAACGGCAAGTTCGAGAAAGTAGCCCCATTAATTGACCAATCAACAATCTGATATGGCCCATCATTACCTAAGGCCGGTAACGTCCAGTACAACAGCGTCATGAAGGTATCTTGTTCACAAGGAGCAACACCACCATCATAAGCGATACCATTGTTTTCAATCTCATAATCCAGTATATCCAGTAATGGAATCTCGACACAAACAGAGCCTGTTCCATCACAATCATCCAGTTCGACAATCTCAAGGTCAGAGCTGATGAGGTCATCACAAACCGCAGGAACAACAGTGGAAATATAGATAACATTAACACAATCTCCCGCAATCGTACAAACTTCAAAACAAGCACTATCCACACCAATCTCAAGCCCCTCAATTCTGAAACAACCCGTCTCTTCGATGATGGTAAATTCGGCAAATGTTCCGGATTCATCCGCACAATTATTAATCAAGGTATCAATGCTACCGACAAGGCCAATGTCATCCAAGCAAACCAGAATCTCACCTCCAACCATCACTACGGTATCCAAAGTAATTTCTGGTGTTGTACATTGTACATCGACTATAACGGTATCAGAACAGAATGTCACGGTGTCGGTAAAGACAATTTCATGCAATCCGGCTTCCAACATCAAGCGAGAACCAATCGGGTTGGTAATCATGGTCAACATAATGTTTGCAGGATCACCACTGGACACTTGCGTCATCAAGATATTACTATAGGTGTTCGCCGTATTTCCTCCTCTGATGGAGAACGTTCCAGCATCAAGCACCCATGCACCACTTGGATCCCACACATTCATGTTGTCTACCAAGTCCGCAATATCAGCCACTTCTCCGCTGAACGTAATGCCGTTCACTTCCCAGCCATCTACCTGATAAGGCCCATCCTGCCCTTGTCCCGGAATACTAAAGTAAGTATAAGCAAAGTCCGAAACAGAAGTACATTCTGACAAGCCATTCGTATAGGCTGCTCCATTATCCGTAATCAGATAGTTCTCCATGACAGACATCGCAAGGCTAAAACATTGTTCTGCAAGTCCATTACAATCATCCAATGTTAACTCGGAGTATTCTTCAAGGATAATATCCTCCGCATCCGCACAATCATCACCCGTTACGGTAATGAAAATGTAAGAGGTATCACATAAGAATGGATCAACATCGCTGCATACGACAACGCAGGCCGTATCAAACCCGACATATTCCAACAGTGGTTCGTAGCTAAAGCAATCTGTCCCTACCGATAATGTCCCTACATCTGGTAGATCACAAACCCCAATGATACCGGCAGTACCGCCAATTTCCGTAAGGTCTGCACAAATCTCAACAGATGTATTGTTATCCGTTACGACATAAATCGTATCAAGGCTAAGCCCCGGCTCTTCGACTGTAATGTATACATAAGTCACATCACACAAGTTTGGATCAACATCACTGCAAACCGAGATGCAGAGGCTATCTAATCCTGTAAACCCGAGATTTGGTTCATAATTCACACAACCATTGTTGATGCTCGCTATGCCTCCTGACGGCGTTTCACAGAATGTTATCGTACCGGCCACGCCACCAATCTCGGAAAGATCAGGACATATTCCGGTGATCGTTGTATTATAAGGCGTCGTTTCGTACAAGGTATCTGGACTCACCTGATTACTGGAAACGGTCACAATAACGACCGTAGTATCACAAAGTGTTGGCGTAACATCACTACACAGTACAATACACATTTCGTCAATTCCGGAGAAGCCTGCATTTGGTATGTAATCAATACACTCTCCTATGATGGTTGGTACACCATTGGAAGCTAAACCACAGATGGTCGCAGTTCCAAAGGCACCTCCAATTTCCGTAAGATCAGCACAAACTGTCTCCATTGGTGTTTCGAATTCCGTAGCTTGATAGATGGTATCAATTGTAAGTACCATCGGATCAATCAGATTAACTTGTAGTATATCCGAACAACAACTCTCTGTATTGTAAACCTCAATTTCATGTTGGCCATAGCCAGAAACCGTTACCACTGTACTGCTTTCCGTTCCATTATCCACTACCTGAATCGTATTCGTCATGCCACTAGGAACATGTGTCAATTCAATATTAGAATACATGGAACCGACACTACCTCCAGAAATCGTAAACAAGTTTGCATTGTTGAACCAATTTCCGGCAGGATCCCAAACATTCATCATGTTAACCAATTCTTGCACGCTTTCTACATTCGCAGAGAACACCTGTCCATCAACCGACCATGCAGTCACGTCATAAGGGCCAGAAACACCAGATCCCTGAATCAAAGCATAAGTGTAGACAAACACTGTTTCTTCATCACAAGTTACATTCAGGTCGGTCAGGAGATTGCCATCCAGTGAAATTTCATACAAATCAATTAATGACTGTCTCACCGGCACGCAAATCTCAACAGAACTTTCTCCGTAGCTCACGGTTTCTTCTACAAACACTTCCTCGCAGATGCAATCATCCAAAATCTCGATGGATTCAGATAAAGTACAACCCGAAGCATCAGTAATCACAACAGTATATATTCCTGGATCAAGGTTATCTGCCATATTAACGGAAGACACTGCTGGCGTCCATTCGTAAGTATAGTTTCCTGCCCCACCAGAAGGATTCACCACAATCGTTCCTTGTACACAACAAGATGCATTTTCAGTAATGATATCTGCCGTAATATCATCATCCGCACAAACTGGATCAACAATAACGGTAATCATATCAGAGCAACAAATAGCATTGTCTATGATCACTACCTCAAGTGTTCCTTCCCAATCTATAACAATACCCACACCGGCGCCGTTATCACAAGGCACAAGATCCGTCGTATAATCATCTCCATTCACCAACAATTCGTAATTACCCATATTGACTAGAGCAATCGGGAAACAAATGGTATCTCCCAAATTATAGTTGGCTGTAGTTTGTGGGATAATATCCGGACAAACACAGTCCTGACCAATCTGGTAAGTTTCCGTAAAGAGACATCCTTGTTCATCTTCGATTCTGACGGAGTATGTTCCTACTGCAAGGTCAGAAGCTGTATTCGTCGATGACACGTTTGGTGTCCATAAGTAGGTAAGGTTTCCATTTCCTCCAGTTGGTGTTAGCGTAATGCTTCCATCATTGGCACAACAACCTGCATTTACAACATCTGATGTTGCCGTCAAGGTACAACCCGGAAGAATCTCTACCTGTAAAGTATCTGCACAACACAACTCCATATTGTAGGCCACAATCTCATGCATACCCGCACCATCAACCGGAATAGTCATACCGACATTCACACCAATCATATCTGCAAGCACCGTAATGTTCGTGTTAGAATTAAGCTGTGTCACTTGGAGTGCATTGTAAATAACACCCGGACGGCCACCACTGATGGTTAGTAAACCGGAATCATAAATCCAGTTTCCTCCCGGATCCCAGCTATTCATCAAGGCTTCCAATTCTCCGATACTTTGTACGACAGCGGAGTATGGTTCACCATCAAGAATCCAACCGTCCACGAAGTAAGGCCCTTCGATGCCACCACCCGGAACTGGATCAAAATCGTAAGACAGCACCAGTTCCATTCCGCAGAATGGGGTAACATCTGTGAACAATTGTCCATCCACTTCGATTTCGTAAATGCCAAACTCTGCTTCCCTTATCGGTACACAAACTGATGTTGAAGTCATATCATTGATCGTAATCAATTCGTCTGCGAACAGTTCCGTACAAGTTGGTAAAGTCTCCTCACAATTATTAGCAACTGTTTCTGTCGTCGCCATTGTACAGCCATTGGCATCTGTCACCGTAATGGTGTACACACCCGGCACAAGGTTATCTGCCCTAAAGAGGTCAGAAACATTCGGTGTCCAATCGTAGCTGAATGGAGCCGCACCACCCGCTACGGAAAGCTGGATACTTCCATTGCCACCACAGCAGTTTTCATCAATCACATTGGCCAGCACTGTCATATCTCCGCAAGGCTCCGTGATTTCTATAAACAGTATATCAGAACAACAAGTTTGTGTATTCTCCACGATCAACTGATGCATACCCGTACCACTCACGATAATCTGTTCCCCACTAGGTAACTCTACCTGTGTTGCCTGCATGATGTAAAGCGTGTTGCCACCAACTTCTTGCACATTTATATCTCCATAAGTATTCACATCAGGATTACCACCGCTGATGGTTCCATTATCGGTATCCAACACCCAGTACCCTTCCGGATCCCAAGCATTCAACTGAGCAACCAATTCTGTAACATCCTGAACAGTAGCCGTCAAGTTGGTACCCACGTTGGTATCCCAGCTTTGAATAACAAACGGCCCAGCAGCTCCCTCTCCCGGTAACAAGATGTAAGAGTACATCATTGCAGGACTCATACCACAAGCAACGGTATTCTGTGTATAAGGCTCTCCATCCAGTGTTATTGTAAATAAATCATCTGCCCCATTCGGTATTGGCACACAAACCGTAACCGGTGTAGCTGTTTCATAAGAAACCAGATCATCCGCAAATATTTCTGGACAAGCACAATCTCCGGTAATGCTAACCATCGTTGTAACCGTACAACTATTCGCATCCGTAACTGTGATGTTATAATCTCCTGCCGGTAAGTCTGTTGCGGTATCCGCAGTAGAGACAGCAGGCTCCCAAGTATAGGTATAATTACCCGCACCACCAGTAGTCGTCAGTGTGATTTCTCCCGTAGCAGAGCAACAGCTGATTTCACCAGATGTATTTCCAACAACAGCCAAATCGGTTGCTGGTGCACCTTCTACCGTCACGACTTCCACAATCATACAACCAGCAGCATCGGTCAATGTAAGACTATAGTCACCCGGCGATAAATCCGGAATCGTGTAACTGGTTCCCTGCACCGGAACTGCCGAACCATTTACGGGGCCGTTCCAGATAAGGTTATAGTTCGGTGTACCGCTGGTCATGTTGGCAAAGATACTACCATCGTTTCCAGCACAAGAAGCATTCGTAGCAACCGTCTCGAAAGCAATTTCCGGTGTATTGCTGATTGCAAACGAAGCCGTTTCCGTACATCCGGTCGTCTGATCTGTTATCACAACGGTGTAGGTACCTTCTGCAAGGTTATCCGCAAAAGCAGTACTGGAAACATCAGGTGTCCAATCGTAAGTCAGCTCTCCAGCCTCATTTAAGACGTTAACCATTGCGCTACCATTTGCTAGATCACAAGTTGCAGGAGTCGTATTCTCTTCAATTTCCAATCCGTTCGTTGTCAAGGTAAAGGATTGAGAAAGTTGACATGCTCCCATTCCCGTCATGGTTACGGTATAGTCATTCACCGCAGTCTCCGGCACCAACTCAAAAGTCAGAACAGTACCATCTACGCTTTCATTGATATAAGCCCCGCCAGAAATTTGGTAATTACTGATCGGCACATTCAAAGCAATACTAATCGGCACATTCACACCATTACAAGTTCCGATGTCGTCAATATTATCTACAAAGTAACACAATTGGATTGCAGAAATATCGTAGTCATCCTGATCGTTATTCAATGGATCAGCCAACCAACTTTGGTTCACCTCATTATCAATCACAACAGGCCCATCATTCGTACTGTCTGTATCGAACTCACTATCTACATCTGCCGGAATCTGGTTGTTCGGATTGGTATCATTATCCGCACTACTGATTTCCACAGCATTCGTAATACTGTTATCCTGAGCAGAATCATCAACAGTAAGTGCAATACTAACTGTGGTTGAAGTTCCAGGAGCCAATGGCCCAGGAATGGTGGTCACCGCATTGTCGTTCACCAAAGTCCATCCTGCAATCGTATTGATTGGATTAGCCGGATCAAAGATCAAACCTTCTTCAAGATAATCTACAAGACTAATGTTGTATGCTGTTGCCGTTCCTTGGTTAATCACTTCTATAGTATAAATGATCGTCTCTCCGGGGGCAACGATGCCATCCTGTCCAGGAGCCAAATCCGTAATGATCGCAAGGTCAAAGAACTGATCCAAGATAACGGTTTCGATATCACTATCATCCTGATCTGCGCCATCTTGATCAAAGTACCAGAACTCCGATATTTCATTATTGACAATTGTCGCTCCTTCATTATTCGGATCATTATCAAAGTTACTATCTGAATCTATCGGTGTGCCGTTGTTCGGATCGGTGTCGTTATCGGCATTACTAATCTCGGCGAAGTTGACAATATCTGAACCATTATAATTTGGATCAATCGTCAATACCAATTCTACAGTACCGATAGATGCTGGGTCAACAGAACCCGGAAGGGTTGTCACCAAGTAATCTCCATCAAGCATCCAACCATTAGCAACATTCACCGGATCATTCGCATCAAACAAATAGCCATCAGGAATGTAATCTGTAATTTCAATATCGTAAGCAGGAATAGTTCCCTGATTGTATACCGTCATGGTGAAGGTAATATCCTCACCAGGCACACCAGTATTATTATCCGCCTCGACGGTCAGGGCAAGGTCAAATATCTCTACCCTAACGGAAGCAGGATCATGATCATCCTCATCAATCGTACCATCATCATTTACCTCATTATCTTCTCCTGCAACACCTGGCGTACCGCCAACATCATTGTCAGGATCGGTATCTGGTGTAGAGTCAAAATCATCCGTGCGGACAACACCTCCACTATCTGTAGCGGCAGAAATCTCCGCATAGTTGTGTTGCTCTCCCGGCATAACACCGTGATACACTTGTAACACAATATCTATGCTTTCCGAGCCACCCGGCGGAATCGGTGTCGTGATATGATTCACACCAACACCTCCGAAACTAACCCAACCATTGGTATCATTCGGGCTAAGGGTAAAGCCTGCTGGAATATAGT
>JAHDGC010000062.1:14022-15852 GCA_020627865.1 Saprospiraceae bacterium
CACCAACTCCACATCTGTCACCTCTACCGTTCCTTGGTTGAACACCGTAATCGTAAATGTTACATCATCCTCTATCAGGAGCGGTTCCGTTTGATCTGTCGTGGTCATCAGTGCGAGGTCGAACACATCAATCGCGGTCAGTTGCGTATCGTGATCATCTTCATCTGTAATACCATCTCCATTGCTATCTTGCCCATCATCCATGATATGATCGTCCTCGGGTGTATTCGGTGTTCCACCAACATCATTGTCCGGATCGGTGTCAAAATTAGAATCTGGATCCACTGGTGATGTATTGTTCGGATCAGTATCATCATCCGCAGCCGTAATCTCTGCCGTATTCACCACATTCGGTGCATCATAGTTAGGATCAACCACCACTACGATCTCTATCATTTCCGATTGACCAGCAGGAATGAAAGGAATCGTTGTAACGGCATTGCCACCATCAGACGTCCATCCGTTATTGGTATTCAAGGCATCCGCTGGATCGAAGATGACACCCTCTGGCAAGTAATCTATGATTTCAACATCATAAGCATCAACCGTACCCTGATTGTAAACCGTAATCACATAAGTCAGTGGATCGCCCGGAAGAACCGGCTCACTTTGCCCTGGGCTAACCGTTGTGGTCAACGCAAGGTCAAATATCTGTCCTAAGAAAACGGTTGCGATATCGTGATCATCTTGATCGTTGTTAAATGGATCAGCAAACCAGTCTTGATTAATCTCATCATCCAACAGTACGTTTCCATCATTATCCGGATCGTCATCTGGCATAGAATCCTCATCCTGTGCAGGCGTATTCACCGCATTCAAATCATCATCAGCCGCTACAATTTCAGCAGTAACGGTCAATTCAGATCCCATGAAATCCGGATCAGCAGTAAGTACGACCATTACGACAGCAGAAGTTCCCGGTAATATCGGATCGTCTAATGTTGTTACAATATTACTACCTTGCTGCGTCCATCCGTTCGCGACATTTTCAGGCAAGGTCGGATCGAATTGCATACCCAGTGGCAAGTAATTAATCAGCTCGACACCATAGGCAGGCAATGTTCCTTGGTTATAAACCGTAACATCGTATGCAATATCCGCCCCTGGGCTGACCATCGCAGGTTGATTCGGAGCAAGCGTAATGGCTAAGGCCAAATCAAATGCCTGTCCAACGAAAACCCTAGAAGGATCGTGGTCATCCTCGTCCGTAATACCATCGCCATTTGAATCTATACCATCATCCGCGATATGATCATCTTCCGGTGTACTCGGTGTACCACCCGCATCGTTAGCATTGAAAGTATCCGGTGTTGAATCCACATCTACTGGGAGTTCATTGTTCGGATCTTCATCATCATCTGCCGCAGAGATTTCACCAAAGTTATCAATATTTTCTCCCATAAAATCAGGATCAATTTGCAGTACAAGCTGAACCGTCGTCGAACCACCGGCTGGAATCGGACCCGGAATGACCATCGTAGGAATACCCGCATCATCATACCATCCATAAGCTGCATTGATTACATTGGTTTCATCAAAAATCAAATCAGAAGGGATGTAATCAGACAATTCAACATTGTAAGCGTTAACGGAACCTTGGTTAAATACTTCAAAAACGTAGGTCACTAAATCTCCTGGCTCTACCCCATTCGCATTATTCGTTACTTGAAGCGCAAGGTCGAAGGAACCAACCGTAACGACAGCCGGATCGTGGTCATCTTCATCATCCGTTCCATCTCCATTAATCGCGTTATCTTCTCCTGGGATGCCCGGTGTACCACCAGCATCATTCGTATTATCTTGATCTGAAACAGAATCAATATCATCAAG
>JAHDGC010000939.1 GCA_020627865.1 Saprospiraceae bacterium
GCAATATAAAGATCGAGGTCTCCATCATTATCAAAGTCTGTCCAAACACTTCCATAATTTCCCGAATTGTTAGATGCTGGAACGGTTGCCATATCAATCCATCCATTCATCATTTCAAAACCATCCCCAGCACTATTCCCCCAAATTCTGCTCTGTGCATCATCATGACAGACAAATATATCAACCCAACCATCATTATTAATATCCGAAAAATTTGATCCTTGCGCAAATAATGTCGGCCCTGGCAGATAAGTCATATCATAGGCCGTCCCACTATCATTGGCCTTGATGATTTTTACCTCATCATAAGAACCAGCCGTCAACACATCGTTATAACCATTGTTATCAATATCGGCAACGCACATGCTCCACTGTTTTTCATCAGAAACCTGAACTATTTCCATCGGAGAAAATGTCCCGTCAGTATGCTGAAACGCTATCGAAAGCATCCTGGCATTCTCAAGTCGGACAATATCATCTACCCCGTCATTGTTCATATCAACAACCGCAATCGCAACGCCACTATGGAAGTCAGTATTGGACAGTAAGTCCGTTTTATTGGAAAATGAAATTTGAGCAATTATATTGTTATAAAGAAAAAGCAAGTAGATTAAGCATACAATTTTAGTAATGGGTAGTTTCATTTCTTAAGTTTTGATATGAGAAAATAAGTAGTGATTGGTAATTAGTTAGATAATGATTAGTCCCTGCATTCCTTCGGCACAGCAGACAGGTCATAATATGCCGAGTCCCCACTCTTTTTGAGAATATTCTTTATCTAAATAATTAAGTCACATAGCTAAAACAAAAATAGAGAACCGTCATGCAGTCTAAATAGGATTAGCTAAAAAGCGATCAAAGATAAGAAAAAAGCCATCTAAAAAATTGCGGCTGGTAGACATTTCGGTGACAGAGGTTTACTAAACTTACCTTTACAACAAGGCAAGAAGTTAATTTTCAGGTTTAGGACAGTTAAAAACACAAGTTTAGTAAACCTTATCCATTTGGAATCCATACACCATGGGTTACTTCTTCTTCCCCCATTTTTTCCAAAATTTCCAATCTCGTTTCTTTTTCTTAATAAAAACATACCGGAGTGAGATTCCGGTTTGACTGTAAAAGGTTTGTTCTCCGCCCCAGATATTGACGGCAGGTTTGTAATCCCAAGAGAGATTAAGACGGGCAATGGTAAGTTCAGCACCAAGAATCATGGTAACACCAGCAGGAGCACCATACTCTAAGTCTTCGTTTGTAACCCAACTTTTATGAACACCTCCTCCAACATAAAAGTTAAATCTTCTACTGATGAGCCGGTTGTGTTTTTCTACCAGCAAGGTTATCCCTAGTTCTTCTCTTTTCAAACTAGATTGGAAAATACCCTCTAGGGTAATATCCTTGTAAATCTTTTGCTGGATTGTGATTCCCCAATCCGTCCCCAATCGCATACCGGCGGCGGTTCTGTATGATTGGGCATTTGTGATGAATGCTCCAATCAGGAAAAGTGTAAATAATAAGTATTTCTTCATCATATAGCAAACGCAAAGATACAGGCTAAAATTATAAGTATGATATTTTAGGGGAAAAAAATTTAAGGTGAAACAGCCGAAGCCATTTCACCTTAAAAATATCATGTTATCTGTTCTCTTATGGATGCTTTAGAATGGGCACCCTTCACACGGATCGAGCCGTGGATTACTCTTCGGTTGGGATAATTTGGCCTCTTTATCATAGCAAGATAAGCAGCCAATTACCCGGAATTCTGTACGACGATTCAATTGGTGTTCCTGTTCGCTACAAGGGACATTGTTGGCACAATCGTTTACATTTTTGTCCTCTCCATATCCTCTTGGAATCAATCTTTCTTTATCAATATCACAATTCGAGCACAACCAACGAACGACAGATTCAGCACGTCTTTGTGATAACCTATTGTTGTATGAATTGGAACCACGCGAATCGGTATGGGAAGCAATCTCTACCACCAAATCCGAATTATTTGCCATCATGGTACACAATTTTTGTAGCTCCTCTTCGGATTCCGGACGCACGTAAGATTGATCAAAGTCATAATAAATATGCAATAAATATCCTACGTTATTGTCGGCATATTCCGTTGGCCCTGGCTCAAAAACAGTGGAAGAAGTTCCCGTTTCTTTATTGAAAATCGTGGTTGTCGTCCCACCAGAACTTGTACTTGGAGTATATGTAGTCGTACTTGTCGAGGTCGAGGGATAGCTACTGCCACCAGCAACCCCATTCCTATAGGTAATACCGCCACAATCTCCATCAAATGGCTCGTTCGTAGCACGATCAATGAACAAGCCCCGATCTGTATCCTTATAGATATCGCATGGCAAAGAAGAACTTGAAGTGATCACTTCATTTCCACCTCTTGTACCATACTCCGGATGACGCGGATCATCGACAGGAATAATCTCCCCTTCTTCGGTGTAATAAGGTTGATCTATTGGGGTCGAACCATTGACAGCAGTAGTTGTCG
>JAHDGC010000063.1:0-10538 GCA_020627865.1 Saprospiraceae bacterium
AAAGCACGGAGGATTTTAACATTCTCCGTGCTTTTTCATTATCGTAGTAGTGTTTTTGCAACAATATTTTGACAAATTCTAGTGTATGGTAAGAATTTGTCCTCTTATTCCGTAACCAGAACTTTATGCTGTATAAACTGATTTTGGAGTTTATCTACAAGTAAGATGGTGTACAGTCCTTTTGATAACTCAACAATTGGTAAAGCAATATTATTGTTACCCGCAGTTATATCGGCAGCCTGAGTATACTTAAGTTGCCCTGTTACATCAATAATCTGGATAGTAACTTGCTTCTCTAAATTAGAAAACAAATTCAAGTTTAAGGTTTCATTTTTTCCGATGGGATTAGGGTAAACATTGTCCAAGACAAGGCCGTTATACTCCAATTTGAACTCGACAACTTCGACTTTAGAATAAGCAAAACTACCATCTAGGTCTACCATTTTTAGCCGGTAGTATACCGTTTTATACAAGAAAGCCGATTTGTCTTCATAGGAATACTGATTGATAATATCTCCATTGTCCAAAGCTTGTATTTTTTCAATGGTTTCAAAATTTAACCCATCTGTGCTTCTTTCTATTTCAAAATGGGTCGTCTCTCTTTCCGAGGCTGTTTCCCATTCTAATACAGTCATATTTCCTTTTTCAAAAGCTTCGAAACGGGTTAAGGAAACCGGAAGCGGAATATTAACCTGCTCGGTTGTCACCACAAAGTCTCCACCAGTATTACCAAAACCATCTACCATATTTCCAGCAGCATAAAAACTAACGGCCATAGATGTTGCCGGAGAAGTCCAATCGAAACTCCAACACGCAGACCCCATCACGAAAGACTTCGCAAAGTCATGGTCAATATATTCCCGCGCATCTCCCATTAAAGTTCTTGTACCCAATACTGATTCGGGTTCAAAATTAGAATACGTTCCGACACTCATACCATCAGCGTCAAGTGCTGTAAATTGATACCCCGCCTGAAATGCATCTCCCGATGTATTATTCACACATACCACAACCGTATATGTCGTGTTGACCTCCAAAAAAGCAGGTAAACCCGAAATAGTAACATCTCCAGTATAATTGTTACTGTTACCCGAATGACAAGTTGCGCAGGTACTCTCTCCGGGAGCTCCAGTTCGTCCCTCAGGTGGATCAGAGGAGTAATTTAAGAAAAGTGCGCCTAAAAAAAGCAGGCCAAAAGCCACGTAAATTCTCTGTAAAATTTGCATCATTATAATTTTTTTATTTACATATGTAAAATAAAAGTATAGATATACTTTCATGAAAAATATCAATTCAGTTCATAACTTTATCTTCTAAAAGAGAAGATGATTTGTTTTCTCAAAAGGTATTGGAGGAAGGGGTAAATATAATTGGAAGGGAATAAAACTGGGTTAACGACGTAAATTTACAAAAAAGCTACAAAAAAAATAAATTTTTCTTACAAAAATCATTTCAATATAAATGCTAACTTACTCAACGATAATCAATCCTTTGGAGTTGACCATTCTCTCGAATAACATAGATCGCTTTCAATCCATTAGCTTTTGCTTCATAGGCTGTCTTTGTTTCTTCAAGTCTGACTCCCCCTTCAATTTTTGAAATCTTATTTTGCTCAATATCTAATTTTTTTAAATCAAAACAGTATTTTTTATGCTTTAGAAAATATCTTTTCTGCTGCTCATAAATTTCCATCAAAGTCATTTTTAGTTCAAAATCCAAGTCTTGCACGACAACTGTACTTTCCCCAACCTTATTTTTGGAGAACTGAAGATAAGCCCACTTTTCCGGTTGATGCATATTGATGGCTCCAACGGGTTGCCATGCCCAAAATTTGCAATTCTTCCGTTGCACTCTTTTTTCTCCATCATTATTTACAACAACATGTTCCCAATCTGTTCTTAAAAAATTCATTTTCCACAATGCGCCATTCCAAGGCTTGCTTCTATATTGCGCCATTTCCAACAAGTCCTCCCAAGCAAAAGCAGCTTCTACATACCATTTTTTATCTTTCTTTTTTGGGTCGTTCAGACTACCACAAAGCTGGATAGCAGTCTTAAGCCCTCGCATATTCCATGCATCATTGAGTTGGCCGCCATCCCGATAGGGTTTGTTCATTTTTAAATCCCAGATAGTATTCAAAGCATTAATCTCCAACTCCATGTAGTTATGGTTGTCCCCGTCAGGATCAAGAAAAAACTCGAAGGCATTTTCCTCATAGAGTCTTGATTCTCGTTCGGTCATCTCTCCCCGAATATCGGTTTCTTCCAGTTCTCCAGCAAGGTAAAGATAGTTATCATCCCATAACATTTTGAAACGGGTTCGTTCTCCCTTTTCGGCAGCACTACCATTTTCCAAATCCGAGAAGTAGATAGACCAAGGAGCTTTCTTCCAAGATTTTTCGGAAAGCTTGCCATCAATAATTATGGCATCTTCGGTTTGGTAACAGATATACGTTTCGGGATAATTTGCAGGTAATTGCGCCTTAGTAGACAAGGAAAAAATCAAAAGGTTAAAGATCAAAAAGATACATTTACGACTCTCCCTGATTGTGTCCCTAACAATAGCGGTATAACTCAGCAAGGCGCTGTAGCATTCTATCATCATTGGAAGCATTTTGTTTTATTGTTTAATAAACCTGACAAACTCAAAGCAAAGTTAAATCTATCTCACGAAAATACGGTATTTTTTCTATCTTTACAGAAATTAAACTAAACTAAATATTATGAAATACCTCAACCTTCTCGGCCTTGTTTGCTTATTTGTTTGTTCTACGATGCAAGATGTACAAGCCCAATATTTAATCAGTGCCGAGCATATGGTCAGCTATACTAAATCTAAAGTCGATTCGCTACTAGATTCACAGGGCGTACCTTCTGGCGTGATGGAAACAGAATATGATGTTGATGTCTATAAAGTTTTGTACAACTCCACAAGTTTTGATGGCAGCAATGTGGTTGCCTCGGGCATCATGGTTGTACCACAACTAGATTGTGCACTTCCGATTTTCAACTGGAGCCATGGTACCATTAGTAGACGCAACCAAGCTCCTTCTGCCAGTATCGGAGGGACGGATATATTGATTTGTGGAACAATGGCTGCCAATGGTTATCTTTCTTTCGCACCAGATTATTTTGGATTGGGAGAGGATGACAGCATGCTACATCCGTACCAGCATGCCGATACAGAGGCCAATTCCGTTATAGATTTCATTCGGGCAATTAGAGAGTTTTGCGAAAATCAAGGCATTGAATTAAATGATCAAATCTTTTTGTCGGGCTACTCTCAAGGAGGACACGTAACAATGGCTGCTCACAAAAAAATGCAACTGGAATTTCCGGATGAATTTACAGTAACAGCGTCTGCCCCCATGTCTGGAGCTTATGATATGTCTGGCGTTATGGTTGATGTAATGCTAAGCGGTGAGCCTTATCCAGACCCTGCATACTTACCTTTTATCCTTTTTTCATGGGCACAAATCTACGACTACTTCCCACCATTAGAAGAGGTGATAAAACCTGAATATTATCCGATTTTGTCAGAAATGTTTGATGGCAATTACTCTATGGGACAAATCAACGGTGTAATGCCAGCAGTTCCAACAGACATCTTAATGGATCATGTGATTGAGGAATTTGCAAATGACCCCAATCACTATTTTCGAATTGCTTTAGCAGAAAATGATACTTATACAGGTTGGGTTCCAGAATCCCCAATGAACATGTATTATTGTCCATCAGACGAAGTTGTAGATTCCACAAACACAACAGTTGCGTATCAAACGTTTATAGACAATGGTTGTATGGATTGCGATGCTATCGTGGCCAGTGAAGATCTGGGACATACAGACTGTGCCCAATTTGCTATCATCATGACGAAATTCTGGTTCGATGATATGCAACTGCTTTGCCCATTAAATGCAGTGGATACCGAAGATTTTCAGGCCATCAAGATTTTCCCGAATCCAGCTTCGGACAAGGTTATGCTTCGGTACGATTTGATGCAACCAACAACCATTCAGTATCAGTTATTTGATGCTTTCGGTAAAAAGCTTTGGGCAGAGCAAGCGTATCAACAAAGTGGTTCCTATACCAAAGAATGGGATATTTCCAATCTGACGTCAGGTCTTTATTTCTTGTCTATGAATAATCAGGTGCAGAAAATTATGATCACGAGATAGACTGCATTTTAGGAATCAACTAAATCTCGTATTGAGAGCAAATTTTGCACCACAGACCTGCCTTCGTGCCGATAGGCAGGCAGGTTGCTCAGATGTACACAGATTGCTTTCACAGATACCCTTGATACGTAGGAAATCCGTGTGATAATCTGTGTTTATCCATGCTCATCTGTGGTGCTTATTTTTTATTTGCAAAAAAAGTAAAATGACCTACAAGATTCTTTGCTTCACCATCTTATTCGCCTTATTTTCCTGCAACTCAAAAACAGGAACGGCACATCAAGGGGCACATAAAAAAGCCAACCAGCTCATCAACGAAAGTAGCCCATACCTGCTACAACATGCTTATAATCCGGTCAATTGGCATCCTTGGAACGATGAGGCATTGGCCAAAGCGAAAGCAGAAAATAAATTAATCATTATTTCTGTAGGTTATGCAGCTTGTCATTGGTGTCATGTTATGGAGCATGAATCCTTTGAAGATTCCCTCGTTAGTGCCATCATGAATGAACATTTTATTCCCATAAAAGTAGATCGAGAAGAGCGGCCTGATGTAGACAATGTTTACATGACGGCCTGTCATCTAGCTTCAGGTCGCAGCTGCGGTTGGCCGCTTAATGCTTTTGCCCTACCCGATGGGCGTCCGTTTTGGGCAGGCACTTATTTTCCTAAAGAACAATGGATTGAAATCTTAGAGCATTGGACAAAAAGCTATAAAGAAAATCCAGAAGAACTTGCCGAATATGCTGAGAAGTTAACCAATGGTATTCAAACCAATGAACGGATTACAGCCTTGACTTCCAGTGATCAAAATTTCACAGAAGAACAATTGGATAACATTGTCAAAAATTTTATCAGTAATATTGATTTGAAAAAAGGTGGCCGACAAGGGAAGCCCAAATTCCCGATGCCGAATAATTATCAGTTTTTATTAGGCTATCACAAATTATATAACAATACATTGTCGCTAGATGCTGTTATGGCGACATTGGACGGCATGGCACTAGGTGGCATTTACGATCACCTTGGTGGTGGCTTTGCTCGGTACTCAACGGATGCAGAATGGCTGGTGCCGCACTTTGAAAAAATGCTCTATGATAACGGGCAGCTTGTCAGTTTGTACTCCGAAGCTTTTCAGCATACGCAAAACCCGTTGTATCAAAAAGTAGTGGAAAAAACCTTGGAATATACTGCCAGAGAAATGACCAATAAAAAAGGCGGATTTTATTCCAGCCTTGATGCAGATAGTGAAGGAGAAGAGGGCAAGTTTTATGTATGGAAAAACGAAGAAGTAAAAACATTGTTGCAAGACGAGCAACTGACAGCAGTTTTTACAGATTACTATGAAATAAAACCCAACGGAAATTGGGAACATGGAAAAAATATTTTACACCGAAAAAAAACAGCAGAGAAAGTTGCCAAGAAGCACAACATTTCCGTAGAAGAGTTGGAAGCTTTCATTGACCAAGGCAAAAAAATATTGATGAAAGCTCGCGACACCCGTATCCGCCCCGGACTTGATGATAAAGTGCTCACCTCTTGGAATGCCCTAATGTTGAAAGGGTATTGCGACGCCTATCAGGCTTTCGGAAATGAGGCATACTTACAAGCAGCCTTGAGAAATGGAAACTTTCTGTTAGAAAATATGCTACAAAAAGATAATCGGCTAAACAGAAATTACAAAGATGGCAAATCTGTCATTAATGCTTTCCTAGATGATTACGCCTTGACCATTGATGCTTTTATGAGTTTATACCAAGTTACTTTTGATGAAAAATGGTTGCTCAAAGCAAAAGACTTATTGGAATATACCCTACTGCATTTTTATGATAAACCTTCTGGCATGTTCAACTACACCTCGGACATTGATCCGCCTTTGGTTGCCCGAAAAATGGAATTGAGTGACAATGTGATTCCCGGTTCTAATTCAACAATGGCAAGAGTAATGTATAAATTAGGCTTGTATTTTTATAACAGTGATTATACGAACAAGTCCAAACAAATGCTACAAAATTTACAGGAAACCATTGCATTAAACCCTGCACCGAATTTTTACTCCAATTGGTGCAGCCTATATCAGGAAATTATAAAACCACCTTATGAAGTGGCCATTATTGGACCAGAACATCAGAAAATTCGTAATGCGCTTGCAACGAATTATCTGCCCAATGTTTTATTCTTAGGCGGTGCATCGGAAGGCAGTTTGGCATTACTCAAAGATAAGTTGCAGGAAGGCCAGACGACTATTTATGTTTGCCAGAACAAAGTTTGTAAATTGCCTGTTACGGATGTGGAGAAAGCTTTGGATTTGATGGAATAGTACAATTTATACCGTATGAAAAAACGTAGAACCGCGATGCATCGCGGTTCTACGTTTTTTTTTACAAAATCAACTTATTGTTCAAAATAATTTCTCCCCGGTTCGTGTGGGAAATACTGTTGCCTACTTTCTTTTTGCTTAAAAATATAAGATACCACCAATGATGGCATTACAGAAAAACGAAATTT
Source organism: Saprospiraceae bacterium (assembly GCA_020627865.1). Lineage (GTDB taxonomy): Bacteria > Bacteroidota > Bacteroidia > Chitinophagales > Saprospiraceae > JAHDGC01. The sequence continues at coordinate 6,686 of JAHDGC010000063.1, forward strand.
TTTGTCCGAATAGGTCTTAAAAATTGGCTGGAAAAAAACATCCCCTTTTCCTTGGAGAGCAATCCTGAAATTAGACCCTAAACTATAATAAATAGCCATCCCCCCGTATGCACTAACATTCATCATCCGCACTTCATTGACCGGACGGACATCAGGAATATTTTCTGAAATCAAAAGACTATAGGGCGTTACGTTTTGTTCAAATTGCTGCAAAAAAAGATTAGGTTGTACCCCTCCAAAAAATTGCAAAAATCGTATGGAATATTTAATCCCGACAGGCAAGCCCAAATAACGATATCTGTAATATGTTTTCCGATATGCTTTTACATTCGGCGGGGTTATAACTTGATGGGATTCTTTATAACTCAATTGCTCGCCAAAATTCCGAACAAGCATCCCGAACGCTATTGTACAATTTTTCCAACTCGGAAATTCTACATGAAGCCCCGCGACATAGCCCTTTCGCTGTGCTTTTTGATGTTCAAACTCCGAAAAAATAGCGCCCCCTTCGGCACTAATAAACATGACCGTTTTAGTTTTCTGTGCAAACATAAGGAAGGGCAATACTGTAAAAAGCATGCAGTGTGTTAGTCTCATGGATAAGTGATTAACTTGGACGAAACAGTTCATCCAATTTATTAATATTAACTCCAATTGGGATAAAAAAGTGATTCGTGGGCAGGCAGCCCTTTAGGAAATAGGAAGGTGCGAAGGTAAAATCACTTTTTCATACCGTTAAAAGTATACATCAAAGCGAGAAACTTTCCTGATCGAAAACTTCTCCTTTACTACATCGGATAATCCGACTTTGAAATTGTTCCATAAGGCGATAATCGTGGGTTGCCAGTAAAACTGCTGCGCCCTCCTCTTCGGAAAGTTGCTTTAAAAGCATGAGGATTTCGTCAGAAGTTTCTGGGTCGAGGTTTCCTGTGGGTTCGTCAGCCAGAATGATATCAGGTTTATTGAGTAATGCCCGGGCGATGACTACGCGTTGTTGTTCTCCACCAGAAAGTTCATGTGGCATAGCCTCCATTTTTGTACCCAAGCTGACCTGTTCCAATACTTCCTGAATCCGATTGTTTATATCCTGTTCATTTTTCCAATCGGTTGCTTTTAAAACAAAAAGCAAGTTTTCGCGCACATTACGATCAGTCAACAGGTTAAAATCCTGAAAGACAATCCCCAGTTTCCTCCTTAGAAAGGGGATGCTTTTCCGGTCTAATGTTGCCAGATCAAATCCGACAACTTCTCCCCGTCCCTGTTTAAAGGATAAGGCACCATACAATGTTTTCAGTAGGCTGGTTTTTCCGCTCCCTGTTTTACCAATCAAATAGCAAAACTCCCCCGGCTGAATGGCTAGATTGACATTCGACAGGATAGCTTTGCCCTGATAGGCAATCTCGATTTTTTCCAAGTTTACAATCGGTGCGGACATAAGACGAAATTACAAATATTTATGGAGGAAATGAGAGATTAGCTCAAATACTTTTATGCCTTCAGCCAATTCTCTAGATTTTCAATAATCTCGTGAATTTTCATATTTACTTTGTGGTATGAATTTTGACTTTTTCCAATAAACTCCCTCCTTTGGCTGTAATACATTTTATCTAAATGATTGCCTAAAAACAAGCTCTTCAAAGCAAACAAACTGCCCCTGTCTACTTACTACAAATTTACTATACTTTTCGATACATTTTACAAAGTACAATAAATCTCCAGATGTATGCAAGCTAATTTTTGTATTCGCATTCTTAGTAAGAAGAAGCTTATATCCGTAAATAAAAGTTTACTATCCTTCATGATATTGGTGCTCAACTTATCTTTTTTGGGGCAAGCCCGAAATACCAATAACTGTACGGCTACCTTACATGATGATACCAAATTTTCTGAATATGCTTCTAATTTGAAACCGGAATCTACTTGGGATTTTGTAGTCGAATGGCTTACTGCTTTTTTTAAAGATGAAACAGCAACAGACGAAAGCTCAAAAGATGACAATTGCGAAGTAAACGAGCACAAGCAAAACACAACATCAGAACAAAACAATACCGCGTTTCATACTTCCAAATTAGCTTTTAGCAAAACAGGAGATGGGAGCATTGAATCCATTTCAGTGAATTCCTGTTATAGCGGTTGTCTGCTCCAACCTGGAGAAACCTTGGTATCCTGCGGTTCATTTAATCCAGACCCAGCCGCATCAGGTCTTCAACAACATCTTGATGACAAGGTTTTAGGTATTTTTGATACAACAGATCCTGTAAACAATGGAGGAACCTTAGGAGGCAATTGGACCTCGCAATCTGGCAACGGTTATGCACCAGGTAGTCAATGGAATGCACAAGAGATGGGAGAGGTTTATGGTCTTGCCTTGCGGCCAAATCTTGCAACAGGTTGCATGGATTATTATGTAGCCCAATGGGGAGTTATTCCCAAGGAATTATTTGAAGGAGGCTCCGTTTACCAAGGAGATATTGCTACAGCATGTAATGGTGGCGCCATTTTCAAAGTGGATGGCGTCACTGGGGCGGTATCGGAATTCGCTTGTTTACCGTCAACCTATGCCTCCATGCCAGCCCTGATCATCGACACAGATAATTCCAGTGGAGGCGGCGTGCAAATTGAAACCTATGATACTTATACTGGACTAGGTCAAATAACTTATAATAAAGAATGTGATGTATTTCATGTGAGTAATTTTGAAAATGGATTGATCTATACATTGGATGCAGCTGGGAATGTAATCGGAACTTACGATTTTGGAATGGATGGCATTCCTGCATTGATTGCAAATGAAGGGTCGGCAGGATATTTAGCTCCTTTCTTAAACGCGTCAAATCAAATACCTGATGATACCAATCTGCCCGCAACACAATGGCAAAGACGTGTTTTGGGTGTTGGATATAATACGCATGATAACCATTTGTATTTTGGAACGATTAATTCAAATAACAATAGCCATATTACTTACTATATAAACCAACATGTTTATGCCGTTGAAATTGACCTCAATACTTGCCTACCCATTGCCGCAACAACCACGCTTCAATTAGAAATTACAACCGGAGAAAGCGCACCAGTAAGTGACATCCATTTTGATGTCAATAATAACTTGCTATTAGCACAAATGGGTATTTTCTCCACCTTACACAATAAAGATTCCCACCGTGCTGATCTAATGCATTGGAGTGGCGGCCTTGATAACTGGTCTCTAACCACAACATATAAATCTTCAACTTATGTAGGCGGTGGTGGATCTGCAGGAGGTGTCGATTTTGGATATAACAACTATGGAGCAAATCCTGACATCGCAACTGGAAACTGTCCTGAAGAGTCAATCGTATACACGGTAGATGCCGTATATGGAATTAATGCACCCAATGCAATATACGGCATCGGAATTCTTCCTTTTGGAGGAGGTGATGTAGCTACAGATGCTTATAGTATTGATGGAGATGGTGATTTGGATATTACCAACAAGTATGTTTTTGGTGATATTGAAGTATTGGCTCCTGCTTGCAATTTAACAAACCTTAATCTGGAATATGTTTGTTCTACAGATAACACTTATACTTTTTCAGTTCAACCAGATTACACAACGGATATCCTCTGTGATTATACACTTGGTGCTAATGTTGGAACTTTAGATGTAACCACAGGAAATCCTTGTACAAGGGACACGTTTACCATTACTGGCATTGTCGATTTTAGTGCTACGAGCATTACTTTAGACATTCCCTCCTGTGCTGGGTCAAAAACATGTAGTAGAACAGAAAATATTATTCCCCCCATCGTACCTGTTGCCGCTTTTGCGATTCAACCCTCTTGTGTAAACGGTGTACCACAAAGCGATGGT
>JAHDGC010000063.1:10548-15779 GCA_020627865.1 Saprospiraceae bacterium
ATCTGAGGTTCTATATGGAGATCGTTTCCATTGGTCAACAGGCAGTTCCTTTAATGATAATGCAGGTGCCAATACTTTTGCAAATGCTACCGACTTGACAAGTGTTTCTTTTCCGTATCAATTTAATACGGGCTTGAGTAATCCAAGTGGCTCACAAGATTATACGATTAGAGTATATCGTTTAGAAGATTGTTATATTGATTATACCGTCACCATGAATCAGCAGGATTGCACAATGGGTTGTACTTGTGAGGAATACATTTATCTTGCGGAACCGGGCATAAATGCCATGCTCAAGTTTCGGATTGATAATGATGGCCGATTAACAGAGATTATAAAATCAGATGGTAGCCATTGGTCAGAAGGGTTTACCAATAGTCCACATGGAGTAGGAGCAGACCAAAATGGCATTTTGTATCTAGGCAGCGGCGGAAGCGGAGGGATTGACCGATACAATTGTGATGGGACTTTACTTGAGGAAGACTATATCCCCAAAAATTTAGGGGATGGCATGTCTGGGGTTGCTGGCAATCAAAATAATATATATGTGGTTGGAAATACCTTGTATGCCAATGGCTGGTATGGAACAGGTTATCTAGATGCCGTTGTAGCGGCATATGATGTCTGTTCAGGAAATCTACTGGGTACCTATACCGTATGCGATGAAACGGATGACTTGCAGCGAACATGGGACTTTGTTATAGATGAAGAACTTAACCAGATTATCATCAATACATATGCAGCTACCCGAGGATTTGCGGTTGGAGATTTGGATACTAATCTCAACGGGGCATGCCTTGAGATTATACCCGGAACAGCCAACGGGCATGCTACAGGAGCGACCAAGGATAACGATGGGAATATATATGCTAGGCATTTTAGTGGCAATTTGACCAAATATGATTCTTTGTATAATATGATATACAGGGTTCCGCTAGACCCCGCTACCCATGCTGCCTGGGGTATTGTATACAGTGAGACTACAGGTAACCTTTACCTTTCGGGAAATGGAGGGGATTGCGTCTCGGTATATGACCCAGCAGATGGTAGTTATTTGTACACGGGATACCCTATCCCACCTGATCCGAACAATAATAAGGCAATGAATATTTTAAAAGAATGCTGCCCCACGAATAATAACGTTACCATTGATACAACCCTATGTGCAGCCGCCATCAACGATACCCTTTTCTTACAAAAACTCCTCAATTGCGAGGGGACAATTTGCGAAGGCCTCTGGCAAGAAGGTGGAGGGAATAATGGCCTAACTTACAACAGTTGCAACAACAGTATTATCATAAATGCTGCTAATGCTTGCGGAACATTCACCCTAGCCTCCGACGGAGCAGGTAATGCCCCCCAATGTGGCGCCTTTATCATTACGATAAACATCAATGTAGTGGCACAACCCGAAGCTAAAGTCTTCGCCATCCAACCATCTTGCACCAATGGCATTCCAAATAGTAACGGGTATTTACAAATTTCAGAAATTACATCAGGAGAAAGATACAACTGGTCGGTAGGCAGCACTTATAGTGGTGATCCTGATTTTGCAGATGCCATAGATGCAACAGCTTTAAGTTTTCCCCATCAATTTAATACAGGAATGTCCAATCCAAGTGGTGCACAAGATTATACGATTCGAATTTTCAGTGCAGAAACAACCTGTGGGGAACATTGTTATACGGATTATACCGTGACGATGAATGAGCAGGATTGCACCGCAGATTGCAATTGCACAGAGATGATTTATTTGAATGAACCTTCTTCTGGCGGTAAAGTCCATAAATATAGTATAAATACAACAAGTGGTGGTGTAACAGAACTATTTAATAGTAATAATGCATGGTACCCAGGTCCTAATCCAAGTGAACTGCCTTCCCCACATGGTTTGGGAACCGATTTAAATGGATTTTTATACATTGCAGATAGTTATGGTAGTGGAAACATTAGGCGTTTGGATTGCGATGGGAACATCTATCCGACCAGTGACTTTTTGATCGCCAATGGAGGACAAACAGGCAATATCCAGTCCGTAGGTAATACGCTCTATACGAATCAAAGAAATAGCTATGACATTTGTAGCCAAAACCCTTTAGGAAATGTGATCTTAGGAGATGCGGGGGCGAGTACGGAAAACTGGGGATTTTACATAGATCAGAATACAGGTTATCACTACTCTACCAAGTCAGAAGATGAAATTAATGTTATTGGAGAAATATGGCGATATACAGCAGCCGATTACGGTACAGGTATCCCAGTTGCCCCATTTATAACATTTAGTGACTTCCAAGCTATTTTCCCCACTTTTGGATATGAAGATCGCGTTCGTGGTATCGTAACGGACAATTTGGGTCATTTATATGTTAATGTCTGGGATTATAATTTTTGGCCAGGAGGAACAACCGTGAATACATGGGTTGTAAAATTTGATGAGCATGGTAATTACATGAACCACATAACAGATTCTGTAGATGGAGATGGGGGCTTCTTTTATGCAGCTGGTCTAGTTTACAGTGAAGCAACCGGTTTAATCTATGGGAGTACACAATCTAATTTCGAAGACTGCATGTTTACATTGGATAAAAACCTCAATTATATCCGTGCGGCTGTAGATGCTTCGGGAGATACAGGCCAAGGGCAATCCGGTTTTAACTGGTCCAAGGCAATAGCTTTGAAGAAAGAATGCTGCCCCACAAATAATCATATCACGATTGATACAATACTATGCCCAGTTTCAGTCAATGATACCGTTTTGCTGCAAGAGCTGATCAACTGCAATGGTATTATTTGTGAAGGCCGTTGGCAAGAAGGGATCAGCAATACAGGAATGCCCTATAATACTTGCAATAATTCCGTGACCATAGATTCCTTGGGGGTATGCGGTACCTTTACATTAGAATCAGACGGAACCGGAGCCAATTCCCAATGTGGCGCCTTCAAGATTATCGTAAATATCTGTGCAGGATGCTTTGACTGGGGAGATTTACCAGATCTATCTGCTACCACAACGATATTAGATTACCAAACGGATAGTACGAACATTGGCCCGAGCCACCTGATTATTGACAGTTTATTTATTGGCGCTACAGTAGATGGAGAACCCAATGGCCTAGCTTCTAGTGATGCATTGGGAGATGGAGCAGACGAAGACGGATTTAATTTCCCAAGCACCATGAATATTGTACCGGGAGGTACTATGAATATGCCGCTAGATATAGTCAACACGACAGGAACTACGGCACATTATGAGATTTGGATAGATTGGAATGGCGATGGGGATTTTGATGATCCTAATGAAATGGTCGCGGATTTATCAGATGATGGATTCGGTAATTTTGGGCAAACCCACTTTACTGTAAATATTCCCGCAGATGCAACTACAGATCAATTATTAGGTTTTAGAGCAAGATTGAGCCACACCGATAATATGACACCATATGGCGTAATGGATGCAGGCGAAGTAGAAGATTATTTAATCGAGCTGACATGTGATCCTAATATTTGTTTACCTGTCCAGATTACAATACCGAGAGATTAAGAAGGAATGTGATGCTTTTTCCTTTTATACCTCATTACTACGACACCATTATTTTTCTTGAAAAATATTGAAATAAGGCAAATTTTCTCCAACTTTGCACTAAAATTGCTGTTCTTACATTCATGGATAGTTGTTTTTTGTATGAAAACGGCTTATTTTAGAAGCTATACTAAATAAAAAGAATAACTCGTTAAGACTTTAGAGACCAGCATTGCGAAACGACCTGAACATCAGGCTAAAAGTAAAACAAATGAAAAAGACACATATTATCGCTATAGTTATGATTGGCCTTGCCATTATTTTGCTAACCACTGCTGCAGAAGATATGGGCACCTACTCTACATTTGCCCAAGCTGACAAGCTCGATAAGAAAATAAAGGTAGCCGGCATCCTTTCTAAGGATAAGGACATGACCTATAACCCGGAGGTAGACCCTAATTATTTTAGTTTTTTCCTTAGCGATACCGAGGGGGAAGAAAGAGAAGTGGTGCTTCTAGCTGCCAAGCCGCAGGATTTCGAGCGTTCCGAACAAATTATCGTTACCGGAGAAATGAAGGATGGTAAATTTTTCGCTTCCGATATGCTGATGAAGTGCCCATCCAAATATAAAGATGAAGAAATTTATATCCGGAGTGAGGCTGAGATTTGAGCATCATATGGTGGATAAGCTAGACTAAATTTCCTTCGTCGAGTAGATCATCAATCTTCTCTTGAAGCCATTCTTTGCCATTGATAAACTTGTATCGATTTAACTTATCCTGAATCCGTTTCAGGTTCATCCCTCCTTGGTGATGTCGAATGCGATAAAGGTTGATCAGCAATGCTACAAAATGCTGATAACTTAGTTTGTGCTCATTTGCCAGGGCTTTTGTCTCTTTAAAATATCGCTCCGCCGTTCTCAATTCTGTTTCGGTTTTCATACTATATTCCTGATCCAGTTCATAATTTATCCTAGCCAGTAGCAGTCGCTTGTTGGTCTCATATGAGACATTTATTTCGCCGACTTCCTGCAAGTACATTTTAGCACTTTTATAATCCCCTCTATAAAACGCAATGACCCCATAACCAAAAACACGGACGCTTTTTCGGAGTGGTTTATAAATAAAATCCTGATATTTTTCCACAAATTTTGTTGTCCACTCATACTCTTTATTCCTACAACCCGCCCCGATGAGGTTTTTAAACTTTCCGACAGGCATCACACCATCCTCCAATAGCAAACTCTTTTCATCTTGGATTTTATACAGCTCGAATACTTTCCTATCATAAAACATCTTCCCCCTTCTGATTTGAGCGGCACAGAAATTAGCCGCCACATTGTAAAAATCTACTCTTTTTTCCCTCGAAATACGGAGACCGTATATATCCAACTGATTCAAAAAGTTAACATAATCCTTATCCCTATTTTTTTGCATTAATACAATTGCAGCATTATAAAGTAGTACCAATGGCTCCTCCCTATAGTTATTGATGTCACATAATTTTTGCGTAAACTCCAATGAACGAATATTGAGATTAAACACGACAGCCGCCTGTGTCAAAGAGAGCGCTGTTTGGTGCAAACTCAATTTCCTCAACAGATAATCCATATCAATAGTCCTAATCAACTCATTAATGTTTTCACTGTAGGCCAATTGCTCTGTATGATTGTAATAATTTAAGAGTCCTTCTTCAACCCTAACCGCAAAAT
>JAHDGC010000940.1:0-344 GCA_020627865.1 Saprospiraceae bacterium
CTTTTTCGAAAAGATGAATTGTCACTGGATCAAAGTAATATTGATTTCCAAAATGCTAAAAAATTAAAAGACGACTCTGATGAAAAACGGTTGCAGCCTATTTACATCCAACGGTTTTTTGAAAAATCTTATAAAAGTCTTGGTGGTGAAATTATAGAAGCAGATGGATTTTACACTTTAAAAAATACGCCCCAGCCCATCAAGGATATCCTCCGCAGAAATTATAATATTGCTGCTGATATTGCTTCCATGAGTTTTACTTTTGATAAGGCATTATTTTTGGATAGTAAACGCTCCGGGAAATTCTCCAAACTCTTTTACCTCAATCCCGGTAATCCCGTTTT
>JAHDGC010000940.1:354-1493 GCA_020627865.1 Saprospiraceae bacterium
ACAGTGAAGACCGTGCTAGAACAATTTAAAGAGGAAGTTTTAAAAGGGACGATTTTGGTAACACCGGAAGAGGCGGTTCCTTATTTTGCCTATTTTATAAAATCTCAAATTACAGATAATCGGCACTCTGACCACGCTGGAAATGTTGCAGATGAAAAGTTGGTTTTGGTTTGGGGAGACAAAGACCACTGGAAAGCAACGTCCCCTGCCAAACTTATTGATCTGGTTCCTCCAGCAGAATATGCTAAGAAAATTGAAGCCCCGGAACCCGTAAAAGAAAAGGAAATCGTGAGGTGGAGTTTTCAGCACATCACAAACCCTCAATTTGAGGAGGCACGGCAACGTATCAAAGAAGATATCGAAAAGAGAAAGGAATACTTGGAGGAAGGGTTTTCTACCTTAATTATGGATTACAATTATGATTTGGCTGAACTGAATCAAAAGTTGTTGATGGGAAACCCAAAGGTGGAAGATAAGATTAAGAAATTGGAAAATACCATACGTTTATTGAATGAGCGTAAAACAATGCGGTTACAGAATCTGGATAAGCGCTTAAAGCTAAACCGGACACCACCCAAAGTCTTGGGCTGTGCCTACGTTGTGCCTTTATCAGATGTGGAATACGAAACACACTATGGCATGCAGCGAGATGATGCGGTGGAACAAATTGCGATTCAAATCGCTATGGATTACGAAGTCAGTCAGGGCTGGAATTGTGAAGATGTTGGTAACCAGAATCTGGGCTATGACCTGAAGAGTACGGATGCGAATTTGATTAAAAGATACATAGAGGTGAAAGGCAGGGCTGCTGACGGTGGGGTGATGCTTTCTGAAAATGAAATGTTTCGCTTGAAGCAATTGGGAAAATCGGCATGGTTATATATTGTTGTAAACTGCAAGTCTAAACCAGAATTGTTCCGGATTCATGACCCCGGAAATAGTTTGAATTTTCAAAAATTAACGAAAGGGGTACAGTATTTTTTACCACCAAAAGAGTGGAAAGGAAAAATAACCAGTTAAATGAATAAAGCAAAAAAACTCATAGAGGTAGCCATGCCGATCAAGGAAATTTCGGCGGAAAGTGTGCGGGACAAATCCATCCGACATGGACATATTTCCACCCTGCACTTATGGTGGGC
>JAHDGC010000940.1:1503-2496 GCA_020627865.1 Saprospiraceae bacterium
GGCGAGACGGCCATTGCCGGTTTGCAGGGCCGTTGTCTTTGCCAGTTTGGTGCCTGACCCGTTGGATGAACATTGCCCGCAGGCATTTAAGGATGCTGTAGCAATGTTGTTGGGAGAAAAGGCGACGACGAAACGGGCTGGTAAATCCGGAGCTAAAAATGTGTACAAACCTTACGAGGATATTCCACATACGGCTATCGTGGATAAAATGGAGGACAACCTCCGCAATCGCCTGATGATGTTTATCGGCAAGTTCTCCGATAAATATGTCAGGAATGAAAAAGAGGGGAAAAAGACCCCAGCGAAGGAGCAACTCTCCGATTACAGTTTGATTAAGTGGGATAATAAAAACGATGAGGATATTATCAACACGGCGCGGAAGCTGATTTTCGTGGCGCATAATGCGAAAGAAGGGGATTCCGCGAAAGCGTTGATGGCGGATTTTGACGGTTTGTATAACAATATAAAGACAGCAGAAGAGAATTTGTACGAAACCTCGGATCGGCACATCGAAACGCCAGCGGTTCAACAAAAAGAAGCCTATCTACAAAATGCTATCGCTGCGTTCTTGGCTAAAATGCCAAAGGTATTTGATCCTTTCGCGGGTGGTGGGGCTATTCCTTTGGAGGCTGCCCGGCTGGGCTGTAATAGTTATGGCAATGACATCAATCCGGTGGCGCATATTATCCAGAAGGGGAGCTGTGAGTTTCCCCAAAAATATGGGAAGCCGATTTGTTATAGTAAAACGGAATTTGTAAAACTTTACGGGGAAAAAGAACTCGAAAGGCAACAAGGGGAGGGGAATGTTTTTGGGGATACCGTCCATATTCCGAATCGGCTGGCGCATGATGTTGAATTTTATGCGAAACAATTGTTGAAGAATGTAGAGAAAGAAGTGGGACATTTGTACCCGACAGATGAAAAGGGGAATAAGCCGATTGCTTATTATTGGGCGAGAATCGGCAAGTGTACAAATCCTTCGTGTCAAGCAGA
>JAHDGC010000941.1 GCA_020627865.1 Saprospiraceae bacterium
TATGGAAAAGGATGGTAACGGAAATAGCGATAGCTTTGTGGCGGCGGGTTGTCGATTTGAAATTGGTATTTTCCATAAATGTTCTTCTTTTGATTTTTTCCTAATATTTGATATAAACGTCTGCTTTTTTTGAAATATTTTCTTTCCATTGTTAAAATAATTTTAAAGAAATTAACGATATTAAGTTTTCCCATAAAGTTTTTTACTATTTTGTGAACAATATCTTTACGAAACAAAAAACGAAAATCACAATAAAATGAGAAAATTAGAATTACATTGGCAAATCCTTATCGGAATGGTGCTCGGAGTCGTTTTTGGGTTTATACAAATTCGAGGGTGGTCAGGGATTTGTACAAGACTGGATTAAACCCATCGGGAAAATATTCATCAACTTACTCAAGCTCATCGCAATCCCACTCATCATCGCTTCTTTGATCAAAGGAATCTCTGATCTAAAAGACATCAGCAAGTTTAGACAGATCGGTGGCCGCACTATCGGGTTTTATCTCATTTCTACCGTTGTGGCCGTTTCGATAGGATTGCTCATTGCGAATATCGCTCAGTTTAAAGGCAGTATCGCACCGGAAACCCTTGCGGAATTACAAAACGCCTATTCAGATGGCGCAAGTGGAAAAATGGCCGCAGCGGCACAACAAAAGTCCTCAGGGCCACTTCAATTTGTCGTGGACATGGTGCCCAGCAATATTTTTAAGGCGATGGCCGATAATGGTAGCATGCTGCAAGTTATTTTCTTTGTCATCTTTTTTGGCATCAGTTTGTTATTGATCGATCCTAAAAAATCGGCTCCGGTAAAAGCTTTCTTTGACGGACTCAATGATGTGATTCTAAAAATGGTGGATTTGATTATGCTCATCGCGCCATATGCCGTTTTTGCGTTATTGGCTACGCTCGTTGTAGAAACCACTAACCCTGATTTATTTATTGCTTTGGGCAAATATGCCATTTCCGTTGTCATCGGATTGGCTACCATGATCGGGATATATCTTACCATCGTTTATATTTTTACCGGAAGGAAACCGGGCTTTTTCATGAAGGCCATGAGTCCGGCTCAATTGCTGGCCTTTTCTACCAGTTCCAGTGCCGCTACCCTACCCGTTACGATGGAAAGGGTCGAAGAGCATCTCGGTGTGGAGAAGGAAGTGACGAGTTTTGTTTGTCCCGTTGGGGCAACCATCAATATGGATGGGACGAGTTTATATCAGGCGATTGCTGCTGTTTTTATTTGTCAAGCGCTAGACTTCGATCTTTCTTTCAGCCAACAGCTGACTATCGTCGTTACGGCTACCTTGGCCTCTATTGGTTCTGCTGCCGTACCGGGTGCTGGTATGGTAATGCTGGTGATCGTCCTAGAGGCAGTTGGCTTGCCGGCGGACAAATTGGCGATTGGGCTGGCCATGATCTTTGCGGTTGATCGCCCATTGGATATGTGTAGAACGGTGGTTAACATTAGTGGGGATGCAACGGTGGCCATGTTGGTGGGCAAGAGTGTCGGAAAACTTGGGGAGCCGCGCCCGAAAAATTGGGATGACCATTTGGAGAATGTTAGATAATTGTAGCTTGCTGGCCAAAGCTGAGAACTAACTTGAAGTTAGCTCCCAGCTTTGCAGCTTTGGCATTGCCGATCAGCCATTGAAGACTAGCTTTGCTTCGTCAAAACCGCATCAAATCCCCTCTCGTAAAACTCCACTCCGGCGTGTTGGCTTCTCCATCCAAATCATACCAAGGACTGAGCTTACCATCCATCGGATTCTTCAAAATATGCATCTCCTGTGCTGGCATGTAAGATTGCGCTAGCAAGAAATACTTTTTCCCAGTAGTTACATCCTCCGCCATATCCACGACCACAACCGCATGCCCTGGGAAACCACCCCGGATCAAAACATCCCCGATTTGCATGTCCTCAAAAGCTACCCCTTGCAACTCTTTCTCTAAAGAAGCTGTTCCAGCATAATTAAAAACGGCTTGCATATATTTTTTGAAATTTGCATAACTACTGTTAGATGTCCTAGATTTTTTGGTAAAGGAAACGGTATTGCCCTTTACAACAGGTCGCCTCCCGAACCGCCAATCTTCAAAACTGACTTCATCCCCACTGGTATAATTAAAGTGAATTTTCGCGTAGTCTTTTTTATAAAAAAGATACTCTGCCCTCAAGCGCATCACAGCGTCTGCACACTGTTGCAAATCACGGGAACCAACATCTATGTTAATAATCCTATGGTGTGCATTTTGGTTACCTTTCTGTTTGCCGTTATATAGGTATACTTTTTTTGCAGGTGGATGCAGGGGCAAATGCCGAAGCCATGTGGCAAAACTTTCAGGCTTGCTTTTGATACGGGTAGCATTTGGAGGTGCGGAAATTTGTTGCATTAAGATATCGGTCTTGTCGTAGGAAGACAGCCAAGGAAAGGTGATCTTATCGTTGAGGGGAAGTTTGTTTTTTTTCCTTTCGGGTAAT
>JAHDGC010000942.1 GCA_020627865.1 Saprospiraceae bacterium
TATTTGCATTCAGCAAATAATTAAGATGAATTAGGCAAATTAAAGTTAATAAATGCCCCGTGTAGAGCCGTAATGCATTGCGTCTCCACACGGGGTTACATTCGGCAACCCTGCTGACGCCTCACCTTCAAACTCGCCCCTTAGTACACCTAATTTGTTACATGCTCAAATCCATATAACAAAAAAAAGCCCGGAAACCATCCGAGCCTTTCTTGTATAATTCATGTACTTGACCAAATCAATGTTCTACCGAAGCATCAAGTGCCACACCATTACCATTATGATTCGGAACATCAACCGATTCACCAGATTGCGGCTGGTCTATTCCCTCAAACCTTCTATCAATGGCATTCCCGATACGTCCCTGCCCACTAAAACGTTTGCCCAATTCCTCCAGCGCAGCGGTGATGCCCGGCAACTCCAAGTCACCCACACTACGGAAAATCTGGTACACTTTAAGTGCGGTATAATAAGTATCATTAGCAGCAATCAGGCGGCCATCTTTCATCCCGTCCAAAATCTTCTCCGTTTTGCGGATAACATAATCCATCTCTTGTACTTTCTCATAATCCCGTTCCATCTGCTCAATATCAATAACGGACGGCATAACCTCCGAAAACTCTTTGGCATACTGTATCGTTTTTTTGACAAATGGCGAAGACTTGTCTCGCATGTTTAATGTTTTCTTGCGTTCTTCAATCGTGAGGCTTCTCAGGTGCGGCGCAAGGTCGGTTTCGATTTCCTGAAGTTTCAGGATAGCGGCTTCCCTGTCGGCTGCGGTAAACTTGGCGGGTTGTTTTGGTGTATTAGGCATGTTAGATATGGTTTGTGCCCATTGCCCAAAACGGTAATCGTTGGGAGGAAATGGGTTGCGGATTGGGAACAGGCGTGTGAGAAATAAATGACAGGAGGTAATTTTGTTGTTACGGTGTTGTTTGATGTTATGGTATAGTAGGGTGCGTGCAATTGTTGTGCCAAAGTAGTGTGGCGTGTGTGTGTTGTGGTGAAAAGGAGAGGGGAATTGATAAATGTAGCCATAAATAAATGCAGGTTTGGGGTTTTGTATATCAACTGGTTTGGATATGAAGGGAACTGCTTGGCTTGGTATGTGAACTGGTTGGTATGTGAGGGGAACTGCTTCGGTTGGTATATGAACGGGTTGGTATGGGAGTGGAACTGGGTTCGGTTGGTATGTGAACGGGTTTGGATGGGAGTGGAACTGGTTTATTGGGTATATAAACAGGTTTGGATGTGAGGGAGATTGGCTTGGTTGGGGGCTGGTTTGTTGTCTACAGGCGGATTTAAATTTTTCTACGATGTATAAAATTATCCATTTTATCCAAGACTGATACTAAAGAATCCCAAGAAGAGTTTGTGGAGTCTAAAATTTTCAACAATGGCCTATACATCTTTAATGGGCTATTTTCATAGGCCAAATCCGGCGACCAAGAATCAAAAGTTTTATCATGCTTCATGATCCACTGAACATGTTGCTCCTTCAGGTATATTTTCCCAATATAAGATAACAAGGGTAAAAATAGCTGATCTATAAAATCATCTGTTATAAGATGTCGAGTCAATATACGATCCATTCTATGGAGATCGTAACGATGATAATTAAATACCTTATCTTTTTCAGAAACCTTCAATATATCCGGCAAACTTGCTGCCAACCGATCAACGTGATCTGGAAAGTCTTGCCCATAAGGATTCCGGCCAAGCATATTCATATCGGTGTAGCCAAAATCAAGTTCGAAGCCTCTCGGACGAGGTTGGCTCATATAGGATCGTATTTCCCATTTTTGATCCAATCGCTTAAAATCAGCCTCGCATTGGAAAAGCCGGTAGTCCTCATAACCTGGCCTATACTCCATGATTTCTTCCTCCGGTGTTTTGTAGATTTCACTGTGCCGAGTAGCGTAAGGATAAACGGATTTGTCCAGCTTAGGATAAATACTTTTGATAACTTCTCCCTCTTTTGGACTCAACTGAACATAATACAGCTTATCTCCTTTGGGAAGGTATATTATTCGACGGATGGGGTAAGTCGTCGGGATATGTTTTTGGGTTCGAAATGTTCCAACATAGGTGACCAGATATCCTTCTAAGCTGCTGTAGATATGTGCGCTCCTCTGATTGACGATTACAACGACCCTATTGTCTTCAAGTAAATATGGTATTAAGGTCGGAACGTTTTGACAATCGTAGAGGATCTATTCTGGGAGTTTTTTTCCGGCCTTTTCTTGTATGAGGTTTTCTGCTGTTTCTATGGGGATGAAATCCCATTGGTAGGTTAACCCCCAAGGGGTTGTAACATCTTTCATGAATTATAGTATTAGTTTTATGAATTAGGCTTAACTAAAAGATGAATATTTTTTAGTCGTCAGGATCACAGATAGGAGATGTAGCCCCTATGAGATACGAGTCCTCGAATTCATTGACTTTTGTGATAAAATCAATGGTGACTTCACCATAATCC
>JAHDGC010000064.1 GCA_020627865.1 Saprospiraceae bacterium
GTGTCAGTGTAAGCGTAGCGGGAGGCTCTGGATCATACACCTATCAATGGGATGATCCTTCCGCCAGTACTTCGACAACCATTACGGGATTGCCTGTCGGCATGTATACTGTTATTGTCCTTGATACGGGTACGGGCTGTCGCGGAACCGCAACGGTAGCAGTAAACGGCCCTTGTCCTACATTCAGCATAGGAGATTTTACCACGCCAGCAGCTCAAACCTCCAATATTCCGGTGACAGTATCCAACTTCACGAATATGGTTGCCGCACAATTTACCTTGTCGGTACCCAATACAAACTTTGACATCATTACGGTGAACGGTTTTGGTTTAACGGATCTCGCTTTTACTAATTTTGTGATTGATCCAATCATGAATACCGTTTCCATGTCTTGGTTTGATAGCTCTGGTAATGGCGCCACACTTGCTGACGGAACAACACTATTCAATGTTCAGATATTTGCTACAGGTACTGCACAGCCCGGTGATTGTACCGACATCATTATTGGAGATACCCCTGTAGATTTTGAAGTTGGACAGATGGTTAATGGATTACTAGAAGATGTTCCTTCCTGTGGTGAAGATGGTACCTTATGTATTCCTGGAACTGGAACGATTAACATCACGGGTTCTG
The DNA here is from genome assembly GCA_020627865.1 of Saprospiraceae bacterium. Lineage (GTDB taxonomy): Bacteria > Bacteroidota > Bacteroidia > Chitinophagales > Saprospiraceae > JAHDGC01. The sequence continues at coordinate 634 of JAHDGC010000064.1, forward strand.
TTCAGCGCCCTAATGCAACAGGCGTAGAAAATGCGACCATGAAACTAACGGGTGATGTTACTGCAACCACGACTACTGATGCCAACGGAAATTATTCTTTCCCGAATATTCCTATGGGTTCTAGCGTAAAAGTTACGCCTTGTAAAGATATCAATCCGAATAATGGTGTTAGTACCATAGACTTGGTACTGATTCAGGCGCATATTTTGGGTACAACTCCATTCACCTCTCCTTATGACAGAATTGCAGCAGATGCCAATAATAATGGGTCCATCTCTACACTAGATCTCGTAGAGCTGCAGTACATCATATTGGGTACCTATACTGGATTTGCAAACAATACTTCTTGGCGCTTCGTTGAGTCTAGCTATGTATTCCCAGATCCAAATAATCCTTGGGTGCCAGCATTCCCCGAATGTACCACATTACCATCATTGTTTTCTAACACAAGCAGCAACTTCGTAGCCATCAAAATTGGGGATTTGAACAATAACGCGAATCCTTCGCTTGCACCAGGACAAAACAGTAACGAATTCTGGGCTGTACCAGAATCTAGGATTGAATCTACACTTTACTTTAATGTCGAAGATCAGGCTGCTAAGCAGGGAGAGGTTGTAGAGCTTGCCTTTACGGCCAATGATTTCGACGAGATTAGCGGTTATCAGTTTACCTTGAATTTTGATCCGAATCGCTTGGAAATATTGGATATTCCTACCCAGTTGGAAAAAGCCAATTTTGGCACCACTCGCTTGGAAGAAGGGATCCTAACGACCAGTTGGTTTGATGCCAAGACCGCTACTTTAGCAGATAATGAGGTGGTTTTCACCATAAAGTTTAGAGCACTTGAAGATTTGAAAAGCGTTCATGAATTGATTTACACCAGTTCTGACCTGACCGCCAGTGAAGCATATAGTACGGTATACGAAAATATGGATATTGCCTTAAACTTCATTGATGGAACTACAACCGACGACTTCGTGTTATATCAGAATAGGCCTAATCCTTTTAAAACGGAGACGATCATCAGCTTCAATCTCCCACAAGAAGGACAGGCAGTACTTTCGATAATGGATATATCTGGGCGACTGGTCAAGCAGATTAAAGGAAACTTTAATGCTGGCTATAACCAGATCATCATAAATCGCAGCGAATTACCAAATTCGTCCGTTTTATATTATCGACTGGACGCACAAAATAAATCTGCAACGCATAAAATGATTTTAATAAATTAAACGTACTTTAGCGAATCAAGAACAAACACCATTGCTTGTTCTTGATTCGCTTTTTTGAATTTTTTTGATTTTTTTGAATTTGAGACTGGTAGTCTTTACCTATTAACCGATTTGTAATTTCTACCCTCCTTATTATTTTTGCGGAATTATAATCGAAATGAACATCATCAGGCTGGACAAACACTAAGATTTCCTTCCTTTGTCATTTCTTTGTAATTTACAGGCATATTTTATCCCAATAGCAAATAACAGGAATTAAGATTCCCGTGAAAGTGCGATATTTCCTGCAAGTCTCCTTCGTCCCAGAGCTTATGGGTGTTTATTGCGTCTTGGTTATTTACGAACTACCGAAATCCATAACATATGCAAAAGTTATACACAACATTAGCTTTTTTTTCCTTTATTTTTTGCTGGACTAACTTCCTCTTCGCTCAGGCACAACTTAATATCCTAGATGTAGAAAGCTGTGGGGATAATCTTCTTACTGTTGAAGTACAATTAACAAGCCAAATTAATCTGAATTCAACTCAATTTTCCATAACTTGGGATACGGGTTCACTTCAATACGTAGATGCTGATAGACCTTTTGTCCCCTCTGATGCTTTGGCAACTTTGGGAACCGCAAATACTTCAAATGGAACATTAACGTATTCCTATCTAGACCTGAATGGAGGTGGTTACACTTTTGATCCTCCAGAGATCATTCTTAGTATTCAATTTACTTCTACCTCACCTCTCGGAAGTACAATTCCTATTAATATTAGCAATACGCCAACAACCGTTGAATTTGGGAGTGGAACAATAGAAGTTACGGATACTACCTTGACAAATGGAACAGTAACCATAGGAGATGCTACTCCCCCAACCCTAACTTGCCCAACGGACATGACGGTTGACGTCATAGACATGAGCAGCACAACAGTTACCGGATTAACGGGTCTTGCCACAGATAATTGCAGCACTACCCCAACCTTGTCCTATGAATATACCGGAGCCACTACAGCTACCGGTGCTGGTGTTGACCCAACGGATACCTTCAATGAAGGAACTACCATAGTAACCTATACCGCAACTGATGGCACCAACTCCACCTCTTGTAGCTATAGCGTAACCATAAATAACATGCAAGGGGCAGATACCGAGCCGCCAACATTTGGTGCGACCTGTCCTCCAGATCAAACTATTGTTTCCGATGATAATTGTATGGCTGTAGCCAATTGGGTTACCCCTGTTGCAATTGATAACATCACCAATCCTGTTCCTACTACAGAATCACATGCTCCGGGCAGTAGCTTCCCGGTTGGGAGTACAGTGGTGAGCTATGTTGCCACCGATGCTGCTGGGAACAGCGTGACATGTAGTTTTACCATTACGGTTACGGACGGAGAAGCACCTAGCTTTACATCTTGCCCAACAGACCTTACCTTCTCTACCGAGGCGGGTAATTGTACCGCAATAGCAGATTGGGTTGATCCCGTTGCCACAGATGGCTGCTCTTTGGGCAACATTAACTTGGTCTCTTCTCATAATCCAAATACAAGTTTTGATATTGGTACTACAACAGTTACGTATACCGCAAGTGACGACTCAGGCAATAGCACCACCTGCGAATTTAATGTTACGGTTATAGACGAGATTAATCCGATCATATTAGATTGCCCTAGCAACCAAAGTATACTGACCAATGCTGCATCTTGCTTGGCTACAGCAACTTGGACAGCTCCGACGGTTTCTGATAATTGCCCTAATGCAAGCTTATCTTCTGATAGAAACCCTGGGGATGATTTTACCCTTGGGGATAATATCGTAACTTATACTGCCACCGATGATGCTGGCAATACCACGACCTGTAGTTTTATCATAAGAGTTTCGGATAACAATGAACCTGCTATCGCGAACTGCCCAACAGACATCACCGTAAATACCACATTTGGCACCTGTACGGCAACAGCAAACTGGACCGCTCCAACAGCATCTGATCTTTGTTCTAACAATGTAAGCCTTAGCAGTACACATAACCCCGGTGATATTTTCAATGTGGGAATAACTACGGTTTCCTATACCGCCGATGACAATGTAGGAAACACATCAACATGTGTATTTAATGTTACAGTATTGGATAACAATGCACCAGTTTTGACCTGTCCGAATGACATCAATATAGATGCTCCAATGGGTTCTTGTGAAGCAATAGCGACTTGGACAACACCCATGGCAACAGATGCTTGTGTAGCAAATCCAACGGTAACAAGTTCCCATGCTTCTGGTTCTGCTTTCCCAGTTGGAATAACGCTAGTCACTTACACTGTAAATGACGGCGCTGGAAATACATCAACCTGTTCTTTTAATATAAATGTTAGCAACATGAATACGGGACCAACTTTTGATAGTTGCCCAACTGATATTGCTACATTCAATAATACCGGATTGTGTACTGCCCAGGTATCTTGGACTGCACCAACGGCATCCAATGCTTGCTCGGCAGATGCTACAGGAGTCACGGTAACTTCAAGCCATAATCCGGGAGATGATTTTCCGGTAGGCACAACACAGGTTATTTACACCGCGACAGATGCCAACAGCCTTACAACAACATGTAGCTTTAATGTTACGGTTTCTGATGAAGAAAGGCCAACTGTTTTCTGTCCTGCTGACATGACGGTAACAGCAGATGGCACTGGAACGGCTACCATAAATGGTATTGCCCTTGTTACAGGCGATAACTGCGGTATTGATGTTATCAATTTTAATATTACATCTCCTTCTGGGACACAAAGTGGAACGGATGATGCCAGCTCGACTAGTTTTGAAATTGGATCAAATACCGTTACGTATACGGCACAAGATATTCATGGCAATAGCCAAAGTTGTAATTTTAATATTACTGTTGAAGCGGCTCCTGTTCCGGATGTATTGACTATTACTGTCGAAGATATTGCTCTGGAGTGTGATCAATCTACGGTTTCTGTTCCGGTCACGGTTCAAAACTTCAATCAAATTACGGGTGTACAATTTGCGCTAGAATGGGATCCAACCGTTTTACAATATGCGTCTTTTAATGATGTATTGTTGAACGGCTTCAACTTCGGCATTACAGATATTGCTTCTGGATTGTTGACCTTTTCTTCTGCGGATATGACAGGCAACACCTTAGCAGATGGAACCGCTATTTTTAATGTTACCTTTAATGTATTGGGTAGCATAGGAGATAATACAACATTCTTATTCACCAACAATACCACACCACTTGAGTTCAGCACATTGGGCGATGTTGAAGTTCCTTATATTATAGAAAATGGAACCTTGAATATCATAGACTCGACTCCTCCTGTACTGACTGCATGCCCAAGTGATATAAATTTAACTTCCGATCCAAACGACTGCGATGGAACGGTTAGTTGGACAGCACCAACGGCAACGGATAATTGTAGCCTCGTTAGCATCACAACAACGCACGAACCCGGTCAAGGTTTCCCTACAGGTACGACAACTGTCACCTATACGGCAACCGATGAATCTGGCAACAGTTCCAGTTGTAGTTTTGATGTTATTGTCACCAATAGTGGCAATCCTGTAATAACGAATTGCCCTGACGATATTTTGGTTTCGGCAACCGGCCCGAATTGTGCAGAGCAAGCATTTTGGATAGCACCATTTGCAAGTGACAATTGCCCTGGCTTTACCCTAACCAGTAATTTTGACTCGGGAGATTTCTTTCCTGTAGGGACAACAATCGTTACCTACACCGCAACCGATAATTCTGGGAATACGGCACAATGTTTTTTCCAAGTTCGGGTGAGGGATGATGAAACACCAACACTCTTCTGCCCGGATGATGTTACCGTTAGTATCGTGAATAATTCTTCTGTCCAAGTGAATGATATAGCACCACTGTTTTCGGATAATTGTGGCTCAGACATTCCTGTAACCTATACAATGACCGGAAATACTTTCGGCAGTGGGACAGGTGATGCCAGTGGAAACACCTTTAATATTGGGATCACAACCGTTACCTATGTTGTGGAAGATGAGCAAGGCAATGACGTATCCTGTAGCTTTACCGTGACCGTTGAAGAGGTTCAGCAATCTGGGGTACTTAATGTTATCGCAGAAGGTACACAGGTGGATTGTGTTGCGGATAATGTCTCTATTGAGTTTAATGTAACAGGGTTTGAAAACATGACCGCCCTTCAGTTTTCTCTACTTTGGGATCCGACCATATTACAATACAATGGCTTTAGCAATACGGGTAATTTACCAACCGGATTTAACTTTGGAACCACAATGGTTAACGATGGTATCTTAAGTTACTCTTGGGAGGATGATACCCCGATGACCTTGACCCCTGGGGATATTATTTTCAACCTGAACTTTATCGTTATTGGCGATGTGAATCAGGGTACGGCCATAGCTTTCACAGAAAACCCGACGCCATTTGAAGCGGGTGTTGTAGGAGGTGTGCCGATCGCGTTCAATACGGTAGATGGATTTGTAGTTATTGAAGATACGGAGGCTCCCCAACTTTTTAATTGTCCAACAGACATTACACTAGATACCGACGCAGATTTATGTGGTGCAATTGTCAACTGGACAGAACCAGCATTCCTCGATTTGTGCCCAGATTTTCCGACAACGATAGAACAAAATTATAGTCCTGGAGATGTATTGCCTTTGGGCACTACAACCGTTACCTATACCGCTACAGATCCTGGGGGAAATGTAACGACCTGTTCATTCAATGTTACCATAAATGATAATCAAGTGCCAGTGATTGTAGATTGCCCTGCGGATATTTCTGTCGTGGCCTCTGTCATCAATTGTAATGCGCTCGTGAATTGGGATGCTCCTTCTGTACTTGAAAATTGTGATGGCCTCACCTTTGAAAGTACCCACAATCCAGGTTCCGTATTTTCGCTCGGGACTACTACAGTAACTTATACCGCTACGGATGCCTCTAACAATACGGATGAATGCTCCTTCAATGTTGTGGTACAAGATTTAACACCACCGCAATTGATCTGCCCGAATAATGTTTCTATCTTTCTTCCACCCGGAGAAATTACAACCGTTTTGAATAATCTTGCCCCTTCTACACAAGATAACTGTGGTATCGAGTCATTAACTTATAATATGACCGGAGCCACTACGGGAAGTGGAACGGGTGATGCCAATGGACAGACTTTTGAAATTGGAACAACCAATATCATGTATACCCTTACGGATGTTGGGGGCAATGTTGTTTCTTGCAATTTCATGGTTTCTGTCGTACCGACTATTCCAGACGGTGCTGTTGGATTGATCTCGGGAAATGCTTCACTGGATTGTGCGAACGGAGATCAGGTTTCCATAGATATCTCCGTGGCCAATTTCCTTAATCTTGCCGGCATACAATTTACGATGGAATGGGATGAAACCGTCTTGCAATTTGAAAATACAACGAATACCATCCTCCCTCCTACAGGAAATTTTGGCACCACACAAACCGGAAACGGTATACTAACCTATTCTTGGTTTGACATTGCCGGTGATGGAGAAACACTTCCGGATGGCACTACAATTTTCACCCTTAACTTTACAGCAATTGGCTCCGCAGGAACCACTTCTCCTATAGCATTTACCAACTTGATTACAACCATAGAAGCCAGTGTACCGGGCGGTATCGAAGTTCCTGTGCAAACATTTGACGGTACATTTTTCAATACGGATCTTGCCGATCCTACATTTACATTCTGCCCTGAAACCGTTCAGGTAACGGCGATTGCCCCAGCATGTGAAGCAACCGCAAACTGGACGCTGCCCATAGCAGAAGACAATTGTACTATAGCTTCACTGACCAGTACACATAACCCTGGAGATATTTTACCTGTTGGTTCTACGACAGTAACCTACACAGCGACGGATGAAGCAGGGAATGCCACAAACTGTAATTTTATTGTTGAAGTATCGGAAACAGAAGCGCCTGTATTTACTTCTTGTCCTGATGATGTTACCGCATTTGCTGGAGCAAGTTGCATTGCACGAGCAACATGGCTGGCCCCGACCGCAGATGATTGTAGTGGATTCACCATCAACTGTACCCATATGTCTGGTGAATTCTTCAATATCGGTACAACAACCGTTGTCTGCACTGCCACAGATGAATGGAACAACAGTTCTGAATGTAGTTTTAATGTTATTGTACAGGATATTATACCTCCAACCATCAGTTCTTGCCCACAAAATATGTCTCAAGGTATTGACCTTAATTCCTGTGGAGCAACATTCTTCTGGATTGAACCGGGTGCGGTAGATAATTGCACGCCGAATACAGATATTATCTGGGAAAAAAGTCATCAACCCGGAGATTACTTTGGTGTTGGAATAACAACCGTGACCTATGTAGCTTCCGATGCAGCAGGGAATACAGCCAGTTGTAGTTTCGAAATTTTAATTACGGATAATGTGGGGCCAGAACTTCAAAACTGTCCGCCCAATATCACGCAAAATTTGCCTGCGGGACAATGCGAAGCAACCATTTCTTGGACACCACCATCTGCTTCGGATACTTGCGAAGAAACGATACTTTCCTGTACTGCTGAACCGGGAGATGCATTTCAATTGGGTACAACATTGGTTACTTATACTGCGAGTGATAATAATGGAAACATGTCTCAATGTACTTTTTCCATTACCTTAAATGAAATAAATAGCAATCCTGTTATTAATAATTGCCCTGGTGATATTACACAAAATGCTCCGCTCGGTTCTTGTGGGGCAACCATCACTTGGGAAGAGCCAACAGCATCGGATTGTGGTGATATTACCGCTTTCAGTAGCTCTCATAATTCTGGCGACTTCTTCCCTGTAGGTACAACAACTGTTATCTATATTGCCACAGACGACAATGGAAACAACACCTTATGTAGTTTCGATGTTACGATAACGGATAGCCAACCGCCTATTATCATTAATATTCCTCCAGATGTAACCACCAATGCGGATGATCTGACCTGCAATGCTATAGTTACTTGGAATCTTCCAGCAGCAACAGATAATTGTGGTAATGCAACATTGGACGCTTCTCATCAATCTGGGGATACTTTCGATCCGGGTACGACCATTGTCACTTATACCGCAACGGATGATGCTGGCAATACCAGCCAAGCTACATTTAATGTTATTGTTATTCAACAACAGGCAACCGAATTTGAAAACTGCCCTACCGGTATTGAACAAGCTCAGAATGTTGGGCTATGTGGGTCTTTTGCGACTTGGACACCACCAACGGTTAATAGCCCCTGTATTAATGTCATCATTGATAGCAGCCATAATCCAGGAGACTTTTTCCCATTAGGGGTAACAACGGTTACATATTCCTTTAACAACGGCTCCGAAACCATCACCTGTAGCTTTACTGTTACCATAAACGATACGGAACCTCCTGTCATGGCTTGCCCACAGGAGATTATCCTTAGCGCAGATAGCGATGATTGTCAGGCAACGGCTAGTTGGATTGCACCCGTTCCAGAAGATTGCTCTGGTTTTACCTTAACATCAAGTCATAATCCGGGAAGCACTTTTTTCGTTGGAACAAATATCGTCACGTATACGGCAACGGATGATGCGGGGAATAGTTCAACTTGTAGTTTCAATGTTATCATTGAAGATACAACACCGCCTACCATTTTGAATTGCCCTGCCGATATTAGTTTATCTGCCGAGGCCAACTGTATGGCCGTAGCAACTTGGGATGAAATTATGATTTCGGATAATTGTGATGGTACTATATCTGGAACACATGGTTCTGGAGCAACCTTCTCAACAGGTACAACGGTTGTTACCTATACTGCAACGGATCAGGCTGGGAACACCAGCACTTGTAGCTTTAATGTTATCGTAACGGATGATAATCCTCCAATTATATCTGATTGCCCTGCTGACATTGTGGTTGAAAGAGACGATAATTGTAACGGAGTAGCCACATGGATAGCCCCAACAGCAACGGATGATTGCAATGTTACCCTCAGTTCAGATTTTGAACCAGGTCACGATTTCCCATTTGGAACAACTACCGTTACGTACACCGCGACAGATGGAACAAACCCTCCCGCGACCTGTTCGTTCAATGTAACAGTTCAGGATACATCAGCTCCGGTATTCTCGGCTTGCCCAACAGATATTACGGTACAAAGAGATGACAATTGTAATGCTATCGCAACATGGACAGCACCAACACTTGTAAATGATTGCAATGTCACCTTGACCAGCAACTTTAATTCAGGTGACAATTTTGACTTGGGCACTACGGTTGTTACCTATACTGCCGATGACGGAATTAATCCTCCTGCAACTTGTTCGTTTACCATAATCGTAGAGGACACCACACCTCCTACAATTACTTGCCCGACCAACATCACCGTTGAATTGGATGACAATTGCGGAGCTGTCGCAACATGGGACACACCCGTAACGGGTTGTAATGTAACGGTTTCTTGTAACAGAGACTCAGGCGATACTTTTGGATTAGGTATTACACTGATCACCTGCACAGCAACAGAAGAAGGGAGTGGACTAACCGACAATTGCAATTTCTTTGTTAGAACACAAGACAATACTGCTCCAGATATTACATGCCCAGACGATATTGTTTTAGCCACTTCAGGTGATGGATTAAATGTAACTTGGGACAATCCTATTGTTACAGACAATTGCCCTAATCCCGCAGTGAGTTGTAATTTTGATTCCGGAGACTTTTTCCCTGTCGGAACAACAACTGTAATTTGCACGGCAACAGATGCTTCCGACAATGAAAACACCTGCGAATTTAACATTACTGTTACAAACAATTGTCCGCCACCGATGCTAACTTGCCCAGCAGATGCGACGATCTCTACAACACCGGGCACTTGTAGCGTGGCGTATACCCTACCCGATCCTGTTGTAATGCCAGACACTTGCGGTATGGTCAATATTACGACTACAATTACGCCACCAGTTACAGGAAATACTTTTGTACCCGGCACGTACAGCATTGTATATACTGCGGATAATGGCATGGGAGCAACGGATAATTGTTCTTTTGCACTAACCGTTGTTGGAGACGAAGTTCCACAATTTACCAACTGCCCGCAAGACCTGACTGTTTTTGCAGATCCGGTTACTTGTGAAGCAACACCAAATTGGGATATTCCAACACTTTCCGCAACAACTTGCGATAATGGTACATTTGTAACAAATAGCCACACGCCAAATACGGTCTTTGCTCCGGGCAGCTACACCATTTCCTATTATGGATTCACTTTTGCAGGTGTGGTAGATTCCTGTATTTTCAACCTGACCGTTGAGAATATTGCGCTTCCCGCATTTGAAAATTGCCCAGATGATATTACGGTCACAACCCTGCCGGGAGAATGTTCGATGGCCGTCAACTGGACGCCTCCGAATTTGATAGACAGTGCATGTTTGGGAAATGATCTTAGTGCAACGACGACACATTTCCCTGGACAAACCTTTGACATCGGTGTTAATCAACCGGTAACCTATACGGTCATGGATGAAAATGGCAATACGGGGACATGCGAATTCTTTGTTACCGTATTAAGCAACGATACGCCTGTTTTACAAAATTGTCCTGATCCAATAACAATGGCTCTGCCAGCAGCTACCTGCGAAATTGCAGTAGACTGGATACCTCCAACCGCGCCAAACTCTTGCTCCGGCCTTGGATTTGAAATCACTAGTAATTATAACCCCGGAGATTTATTCGCAGAAGGCACATATACCGTCGAGTATGTTGCGTCCAATGGTGCTGGCGAAACGGATACTTGTAGCTTTGATGTTATCATCATTGATAATAATCCGGAAATTTTGCTTGCTTGCCCTGGCCCAATTTTTGAAACCGCTAATCCCGCCAATGCGTGTACAGTAGCTGTAGACTGGGAAGAACCTATTGCATTTTCTTGCAATGGTATTGCGTCCCTTACCAGTGCTATCCAACCGGGCGAAGCTTTCTCTGAAGGTTCTCACGTCATTACTTATGTTGCAACAGATAATGCTGGGAATACGGCAACGTGCTCTTTCCCTATAGAAGTGGTCTGTTGTACGGCCACGTTTGAAAGTTGTCCTTCCGATACCACTGTATTTGCCAGCAACACACCGGATTGTTCTACGATTGTTAACTTTGATCTACCGCAATTATCCGGAAGCTGTACAGACCTAAACGTGGTTTGTACGCCTGCTTCGGGCAGTAGTTTTGGTATAGGGACAACCCCCGTGACTTGCGAAGCCATTGATGCTAATGGACTCGTCTATGCATCCTGTACGTTTAATGTTACAGTAAATGGAGAAGGCCCTGTTCAATTTATAACTTGTCCTTCCGATACCACAATCATAAGCGAAAATGGAGATTGCAATGCTGAAATATTCTGGGCTACGCCACAACTTCTAGAAAGCTGTGCAGATATTTCCGTCACCGTAATGAGTTCTTCAGGTGTAGACCTAACCCTACCAGGTGCTGTTTTACCGGCGGGGTTCTCTACCATTACTTATACAGCAACGGATGGCACCAATACGGATGAATGCTCTTTTAATGTCAATGTAAAATGTTGCGACACAGGTACTTTTGATTCTTGCCCAGACGAGATTATTGTTAGTGCAAATCCCGTCATCTGCGGTGCTTTTGTCGAGTATGATACCCCTATGTTAACAAATTCAGATTGTGAAGGAGTTACGATTACTTGCGTACCGCAATCTGGTTCTCCTTTCCCATTAGGGACGACGATGGTCAACTGTACCGCATCGGATGAGAGTGGTGTTTTTGCCACTTGTAGTTTCCCTGTTATCGTAAACGATACTGTCCCACCATCTATAGAGATGTGTCCTGCACCGCAGGTATTATCCGCCGAAGCCGGTGTTTGTTTTGCCGGGGCAATATGGACATTACCAACTGTAATTGATGACTGTTCTGGTATAAGCTCTTTCACTTCCACCCATGATCCGGGAGAAGCCTTTGAAGTAGGAACAACAACTGTTACCTATACTGCTATTGATGATTATGGTAATGAAGCAACCTGCTCTTTCGACATTACCGTAACGGACGACGAAGCTCCAGAATTTGACAATTGCCCACAAGATATTACCATTAGCACGGCATTAGGAGCATGTGAAGCGGAAGTCTCTTGGACGGCTCCAGTCGCTACAGATAATTGTAATATCCAAAGTATGCTCAATAACTCTGAACCGGGTGACATTTTCCCCGTAGGGATTACAACCGTTAGCTATGCAGTAAGGGATGATGCCAACAACTTTACGACTTGTAGTTTTGATGTTATTGTGATAGACAACCAACCGCCTTCTTTCCTCACGGATGTTGCAGATATTACGCTGCAAGCAGATGAGAACTGCGAAGCGATTGCGACATGGACTGCACCGGAAGCAACGGATAATTGTCCTCAGTTAACCATTACATCTACCCATAATTCAGGAGATACATTTACTCCGGGCACAACAGAAGTTATTTATACCGCAACGGACTCTTCTGGGAATACAGCTACCTCAACCTTCTTGGTTATTGTAGAAGGAGAAATCGGAACGGATATGTTTGAGGGTTGTCCACAGGACACTACCCTATCCGCTGTTAATGATTCTTGTTTTGCATTTTACAATTGGACACCGCCGACGTTCAGCAGTTGTGCCAACTTTACAATCAACAACAGTCACAATCCCGGAGACACTTTTGATGTAGGGACAACGACCGTTACCTATGAGGCTGTTCTTAGTGACACTACGATCACTTGTGCGTTTAATGTTACTGTTGAGGACAATCAGCCTCCTGTATTCTTGAGTTGTATCCCTGACTTTACCATCAATACCAACACGGATGAATGTTTTGCTGTTTTCAATTTACCGGGCATTAGCGTTACCGATAATTGTGATAATGTCGAGGCCAGTTTGGTAACGCCTGTTCCTGACACTTTACAAGTAGGGACAACGCCTGTTTCTTTTATGGCTACTGATGCATCAGGCAATACAGCATTTTGTAATTATAATATTGTTGTGGAAGATAACCAAGCGCCACAGATTCAGAACTGCCCAGTGGATACCGTCCTCAACTCCAACCCAGGAGAATGTGGCACGAATGTTAACTGGGACATGCCAACGGTAGATGATCCTTGTGATCCTAATGTAAATGTGGTTTGCGACTTCTTGCCGGGAGATTATTTTGAAGCCGGTAATACTATGGTTACTTGTGTGGCAATGGATGCTGCCGGAAATGCGGATACTTGCCAGTTCAATATTACCATTGTAGACAACACGATATCAGGACTTGCTTGCCCTACCGATATTAATGTATATATCGACGGACGGATAATTGATGGCGGCAGCAATGTCAGTGCAGAATACATGAATAGCTGTACCGAAGTTCAGGTATTTTTCGATCATCCTCAATTCATTATTGATTGTATGACAAGCGATACGATTGCGGCCGATACCAGCGGATTAGGCAGTGGCGCTTTATTCCCACTAGGAACAACAACCCTGACTTGGGCAACTGTTTCGCCTAATGGTACGCCGGATACTTGTAGCTTTAATGTCAATGTTTTACCGGTAGATTTGATCTCCATTATTGCCAGTCCAGGGAATGAAATCTGTCTGGGCACCAGTGCCAATTTGGTTGTTCAAAATCTGGATACTGTTGGTATTTTACAATATGAATGGACAGACCCGATGGGCAACACCGCCTCCGGGGAACAACTCTCTATCATCAATGCTTCTGCTGAAAACATGGGGACTTATTCCGTTGTTGTAACTTACGAAACAGGCTGTACGGGAACGGCAGAATTAGTCGTGGATATTGCTGATGACGCTGGGTTTGCCATTGTACCATCAGAGGAAAGCTTAGGTTGCCAACCTGACCCCGTTGATTTAACACTGCTTGCACAAAGCAACGCTGGTGGCCCTTCTATTATCAATACGACCTGGACATTGCCTGATGGCAGCACTTTTGAAGGACAAGAACTTTTGTTGCAAAGTGCGACCAATATGCAATCCGGAACCTATACCGCCACTTCAGAGTTTGCCAATGGCTGTACCCTTACCGAAACATATGATCTGAGTTTAGGACAAGTACCGATTGCACCAATGATCATCAATCAATCTGGCGACAATACCATTTGCCTTGGGGAGGAAATCACCTTCTCCGCTACTTATAATGGCGCTTTTGACCCATCGACAGATCATTATAATTGGATGGTGATGACCGACGACGCTTCTTGTTTAAATGTTTCGCCCCTATCGGATCAACAAACCTTTTCCGTACAGGGACTTTGTACCGGATCGTTTGAAATCATGGCTTCCATTACCATCGGAGATTGTACTTCTGACACCATCATGTTTAATGATGTATTCTATGTGGTAGATGCACCAGCACCAGAAGATGACCTTTATGAACTGGAATATGAAACCAACTATCAGGATGATGTTACCTTGAATGATGACATTTTCCCTGCTTCGTTTGTAGTAAATCCGCCACAATATCAGGTGAGCATTCTAACAGATGTACAGGAAGGCACCTTGGTTATGGAAAGTGATGGTCGTTTTACTTATACGCCTGCAAACGGATATGTAGGTCGCGATCAGTTTGTTTACCAGGTTTGTTTTGAAGGTTGTGAAGATGCGGAAGAATTGTGTGAATTTGCTATTGTTACCTTAAACATCATGGATAGTAGATGTATTGTACCGACATTGATTACACCGAATAATGATGATATCAACGATGCC
>JAHDGC010000065.1 GCA_020627865.1 Saprospiraceae bacterium
AGGTGATTGTTGGTTCAGTCCCATTCCGAAGTATAAAGACTATTTTCGTTTTATGGCTTTTAATGTACGATGCTCTTACACTTTCCTATTTTATCAGGGCAAGGGTATGGTGCACTGATTAGAGGGTAATCTACATAGAAATAAGAAATTAACTGTTTATTATGATTATTAAGTAAACAGTTTAATTGAATATAGACTTAAACCTCAAGCTTTATCAAAGGTCGCGGGCAAAAATCATTAAAAAACCGTATTTTCACAGTTTCAAATATTTCACCAAAAAAATATCCTCTACGAGAATTCATGAATGCCCATCAAGCAAAACAAATACCGATTCCCGAAGTATTCGCCAAGCTCGGATATTTACCCGTCCGGAAGGATAAGGGTGGGGTAGAATGGGTTTATAATTCTCCATTCAGAAACGAAAAAGAACCGAGCCTTTTTGTAAACATCGACAAAAATGTATGGAACGATTTCGGGGACATCGGTGGTAATATTTTAGATTTTGTGATGCGTCATGAGCACACTGATTTTCGGGGAGCTTTGGGCTTTCTGGATCGGCTTTTTTCCAAAAACGATTTTAAAGCGCATACAGCGACGAAATCTAAAAAAGCAACCCAACCCTCACTAGAGGCAAAAAGCTTCGTCCTTGATGCCGTTATGCCGCTTAAAAGTCCTATTCTTGAAAATTATTTGAAAAGCAGGGGGGTAAATATTTCCATTGCCCGAAAATACTTGGAAGTTGTAAATTTCCATCGAGAGGAAACAGGTGTCAAATATTTCGGGCTTGGCCTCAAAAACATGGCTGGCAATTACGAGATTAGGAATCCTAAGCTAAAAATCGCTCTGGGCAAAAAGGATATTAGTTTTTTTGAAGGAAAGGGTGGGGTGGGAGTCTCACCGAATGTAGCCGTATTCGAAGGGATGATTGATTTTTTAAGTTACCTCACCGAGCGAAACCAATTACAGCTGGAAAGCGACTTGGTCGTGTTGAATAGCACTAAACTAGTCGAACGGGCAAAAGCCCTTATCCGGAAAAACAATTACCAAAAAATCTATACTTTTTTCGATAATGACAGGGCAGGGGAAATGGCAGAAACTTCCTTTTCCGAATTAGAAAGCAGGGTCATTCCCTGCAAGCACATCTATCGAGGTTTCAAAGATTATAGTGAATATTGGGAAAACAGCTCTAAAAAAACAAAATTAAAATAATATGTTTTTTTCATATGCCAGCGAGCTTTATTTTTCTTTTTTTTTAGACAGCAAATATTAGGTTTTTCTTAATTATCACCTTTTGAGTTCTATTCTTGTTTTATAAAAGCTTGTTTTAGCAAGCTTGTTTTCTGGGCTTGTAAGTTGTTGATTTTCAGTTAATTACAACGTTAACTATCACCTTTTGAGTAACTAACTATCACCTTTTGAGTATTTGACATATTTTTCAAATTTGATATTTTTTGGCATAAATACTTGACAATCAGTTACTAAGATCGCAATTTTAATTATCACCTTTTGAGTGGCAACTATCACCTTTTGAGTGAACTATCACCTTTTGAGTAGGCCTAATTATCACCTTTTGAGTATCGGGTTTGAATTCCTCTATTTTATCTTCGCTTTTAGCAAATATTTGCTTCATTTTTTAGGATTAGCATGTTCATTAAATATCGAAAACTATTGCGGCTAGGCAAGCTGTTCCAGTTCCTTTTTAAGGGTTTTTATATTCTCATTAATTAGAAAATAAAGCTGAAATTGTTCCGGATAAGTTTCACTGAGATAGATATTTACGGCTGATGACAAAAACGCTGACTTGGTGTATTGCTCCATCGGTGTACTATATTTACGTTTTACATCCCTACGAATGCTATCCACCAATTTCGCCATTCCCTGATTATAGGCAACGGTAAACTTTTCTTTATCCGCGATCAATACCCGAAGAGCATCTTCTTTCTCCGCGGCAAGTTTGATCTCTAGTTTCCTAATTTTAGCCTTGATCAAGGCTATATTTTGCTTCTTTTTCCCCAAATCTTTTTGTCTGTCGGATTTTCTTTGTTCTACAAAAAGCTTCGGTTTTTTCCAATCTTCCTTGAGTGCTTTTATCAAAAAACCCGCTGGATTTTTATCCGAGGTTTTTGATTGTGCCAGTAATGTCAATTTTTCTAGGTAATATACCTCTAGGGTTTTGCATCTTTTCTTGGCCTGATCTTTACTAACCTGATCTTCTATAATGCCAAAGCCAAGTGCTACAAATTTGGCGATCATCTCCCGCTTAAGCCCACATTTATTCAGGCGATTAATTGTATTGTCCGACAATTTAAACTTATCCTCTAGCGCAATTGCATCCTTCAAAAAATCTAAACTTCCCTGCCTTGATTCAACTGTCGGATCATTCGGATAGATGTATAAAACAATCCCCACGACCTTCCGCCCCTTTTTCAATTCCTCAAAGTCAAACCGGAGATCCGTATATTTCTCCAACTCTTTTTGAGCCTTATTCAAAGCTTTGTCCTTGAAATGGCCATACATCTGGTAGTTACATCCCAATTTGCTTTTTAAATCCTCCAGTTCAAATTTCCGTTTACCGATTCTTCTATATTGTGAGAGTAATTCATACATTCGGATAGAGTAGGAGCTATGGAGTTTCGGGATATTTTCAAGCTGATAAGTTGTATAATTCTTTTTCAGTTGCAGCAAAAAATCCTTTAGCCTTCCGGAAATCTCAAAAATGGTTTCCCCTTTCTTGAGGTCAATTTCCCAAGAAGAAATCAGGAAAGCATTCAGCACGCTGCCCCTTTGTGTTCTCACTCGGATAACCTGCTCGTTAAGCCGCTTGCAAATATCTTCAAGGTCAGCATTGAACCTGTTGTAAGGAACACCCGCTTTATAGCCTAAATATTGGCGAATAGTATGGTTAGGAATTTTAGTAATCCTGAAATCCTTATCATCAGGGCTAATTTTAGAAATCAGCAACCGCCCTATCTTCATAGCCCTTGCGGTAAGGTTGGCTTGTGAATAATCCGCCTCTATCAGAGAGTTAGATTGGCTAACAATATACTTATCTATCGCCTTTCCTTTTTCTTCCATCATTATAAACTAAATCTTATAAAATAGGACAAATATAGTAATTATCACCTTTTACAATTAGGGGTGATAGTATTTATTGGAATAAAAGTTTTGACCTCGAAAGATTGTTACTTCGTTTCAGGGAAGTGCTGTGTTAATTTTGGAGATAAAGTATAAATCTGCTTGTACACTTTCCAATTAAGTTTTGCTTGTAATGAGTATTGTTTTACTGTTTATTATAATTATCTAGTAAACAGTAAAATAAAAATAATCATCCAATCTATCTCATCCTCCGATCTTTGATTTAATTAAAGCAATCAAAAATGTTTATTGTAAAGCGAATACGTTCCTTAAAACTTTAATATTTTGAATAATTTTTATACCTTACAAGACTTATTCAAATCGTATTGTTTATGCGGTTTTTAATATTAAAAGTTACCACCATCAAAAATGGCTAAACAAACAATTGCTTACCTACGCACATCCACCGACAAGCAGGATGTTAATAATCAGAAACTGGAAATACTGGAATATGCCCGTAAGCATGACATCAAAATAGATGACTTTATTGAAGTGATCGTCTCCTCGAAACGAACAACCAAACAGCGACGCATTGATGAACTCATGGATCGGCTGGAAAATTCCGGAACCTTGATCGCAACAGAGCTTTCTCGCTTGGGTAGAAGTACTGCCGAGGTAATCACACTCATCAATCAATTACTGGCCAAAAAAGTACGGGTTATTCTAATCAAGCAAAACCTCGATATTATAGGAAGTACAGGGAAACAAGACATGGCCTCCAAAATTGTAATCACCTTGTTTTCCTTGTTTGCCGAACTGGAACGGGATTTAATCAGCATGAGAACCAAAGAAGCACTTGCAGCCAAAAAAGCCCAAGGGATTCAATTGGGCAAACCCAAGGGAACTATCCAAAAAAGTATGTATGATAAGGATATTGATAGAATCAAGGAGTGGTTAGCATTGGGATTGTCTGGCCGTAAAATTTCCAAACATCTGGGATATGGAACTTACATCTCTCTTAATACTTTTCTTAGGAAACGGAATATCCGTAAGGTTGTTTTGGAAGACAAATAACCCATGTTCATAAGTGAAAAAATGAACGTAAAACGAAATTTTTCTATATTCAAGAAGTTTCCAGTATCTCACTTTCTTTTTCTCTACCGAGAATCGTATTTGCCGTAGCATGTTACTTGGAGAAATCTTACTTATGAGTAATATCTGGGCTTACCATTTCTGCCACCTTATTCCAACATTTTAATCAAATGCTTTAATTTATCGGTCTGGATAAAATCTACATTTTTCTCAATGGCATCAATATTTCTTTTTCGGGAATGGGTATTAAAAACAGAAACCATAATTTCCCTTTCGTGGAACATGGCGACTTCCTCCTCCGAGATTTCATCTATAGCTATAGAAATACCCTGAAGATCAAACTCCTCAATAATGGACAATGCAGTAGTAATGTCAGCATAGACAAACATATTCAAGTCTGGCTTTTTCTCTTTCAAAGAAGCAATCAAATCCGTTTTACCTGATTCTATAAAAATACGATCCCTCTCCAGTCTATATTGATCTATAATACTAATCAGTGCCCTTGCAAAACTATCCACATACGCAGCAGAAGCAGCCGGACGATATGGCTTGCATTCTAGAAAAAAAGTATACTGCTCCGGATTTGAAATGTTAAAGAAAAGCCGATCCAAGCGAATAATTTTGTACCCTGCATAAGGAGGATAAAGATATTGCGCATCTTTTATCTCTGCCCACGTTTTATCAAATATTTGTCCTGAAAGATGGGTTGCACTTTCCAATCTTTCATTATGAAAAACGACCAAAACACTGTCCTCTGTCATTTGGATATCTAGCTCTGTTCCATCAGCCCCAAGCTGCAAACAATGTTGGATACTTTCAAAACTATTCAGGGGATACAGATGTTCTATCCCCATTCCGCCGTGACCAAGAATGGTAACCTGATTATTGTTTAGGTTAACAATATCAAAATCTTTTTCTCCACAGCCAAGGGTCATAAATAAAAATAACAAAGCATTAATGTATCTCATGTCGTCTTATTAAAAAACATACCCAATAGCGGCTCCTGCCCAATGTCTGTAAAACCTGTAGGATTCTATAAGCGGCATGTAACCACAACGCAAAAGCAACCTTCCCCCACTCTTTTGATACCGATAGCCCATCGTAAAATTAGCATGGAACTTGCTGATTCTTTCCGGATTTCCCGTCAAAGCATTTGCCAAAATCGTGTTAGAAAACACCTGCCCGAACCCGACTTCCAGTTTGTGATTTTTGCCAAATAATCCATGTACAGCTATAGGGATAATGATATCAGGATTAAATTGCCTCATATAATCTTTTATTCTGGATGTACTTAATCCGGCCCTTAACCCAATCGCAAAAAGCCCTTTCAAGGGAATCATCCTTTCATAGTTCAAAGAACCTAACCCGCCTATACCGCCAAATTCGAGATAAAAGGCATTCTTAGGAAACGCTTTTTCGTCAGTTTGTGATTTTACCGTATAACATAAAAACAAACATAAAACAATAAGGCAGCTTATTCTCATAATCTATAAAATTCCCCGAATGTCGTATGCCTCAAATTTTCCCACTCCTCCTTCAAGATACTGTAATAAACAGAATTTCGCCTAAAGCCATCTCGCATCAAGGTATGGCTCCGCAGCTCTCCCTCGAAGATACCACCGATTTTTTCAATAGCTTTTCTCGATTGCAGATTTCGGCTATCCGTTTTAAGCTCTACCCTTTCTATCCCTAATTTCCCAAAAGCATAATCCAACAGCAAGAATTTACAGCTTTTGTTCAGCCCCGATCCATGAAATTTTTTATCCAACCAAGTCCAACCAATTTCCAATCGCTGATTAGGTATAGAAATATTCCCATAACTCGTACTCCCCGCATACGCTCCATCGGCCTTGTTTATAATCACAAAGGGATATCTATTCTTATTTTCTCGATCAGCCAAGGCTTTTTCAATGTAAAGCTTCAGCAGCTCTTCAGAACCAAATGGCGAGGGGGAATATAACAATAGATCAGGATGCCGCTCGGCTATCGGCAACAAATGCTTCAAGTGCCCTATCCCAAGTAGCTCCAACTTTACCCGATCATTTTCTAGCACAATTTTTTCTTCAAAATCCATATATATATTTTAGCAACATATCAATGTCGCATGTTTCGCGTCTGTGAAACCACATACACCCTACGATATAATATCTTTAAATCTATTACTACAAATCTATACTATTTCCTATATTTACAAAAATTGCTTTCAGATTTTGTATCACCGTCCAATCATACAACACACTTCCTACAGCCTTCGACAAAATCATTACTAAAAATAAAAATCAAGATCATGAGTGACGTATCAACAACACCAAAAAATGTAGTGGATCAACCTACATTTAAAAATCAATACGATAATTTCATCGGGGGAAAGTGGATTGCTCCCGTCCAGGGCAAATACTTTGAAAATATTTCTCCTGTCGATGGAAAATCATTTACCAAAATAGCACGCTCTACCGCCGAGGATATAGAGTTGGCCATTGATGCTGCATGGGCTGCTGCTCCAGAGTGGAACAATTCCTCCGCTACTTTCCGGAGTAATATCTTGTTGAAAATTGCTGATGCCATAGAAAACAATCTGGAAACTTTAGCCCGTGTCGAAACTTGGGATAATGGGAAAGCTATCCGCGAAACCCGTGCTGCCGACCTTCCCCTTGCCGTAGACCACTTCCGCTATTTTGCAGGTGTGATCCGTGCTGAAGAAGGTTCGGTCAGTGAGCTGGATGCCTCAACCGTTTCGATGAATGTAATGGAACCACTGGGTGTAGTCGGTCAAATTATCCCTTGGAACTTTCCGATATTGATGGCTACATGGAAAGTTGCCCCAGCACTGGCTGCTGGAAATTGTATTGTTTTGAAACCGGCAGAACAGACCCCTGTAGGTATCATGATCCTGGCAGAGATGATTCAGGATATTCTTCCCCCTGGTGTTTTGAATATTGTCAATGGCTTCGGTGTAGAAGCTGGAAAACCTTTGGCTTCAAGCTCACGAATAAATAAAGTTGCCTTTACAGGCGAAACGACAACCGGACAACTGATCATGCAATATGCTTCCAAAAATATTGTTCCGGTTACTTTGGAACTGGGTGGGAAATCGCCGAATATTTTCTTCGAAAGTGTCATGCAGGCCGATGATGAGTTTTTTGATAAATGCCTAGAAGGTGCCGTGATGTTCGCCCTCAACCAAGGGGAAGTTTGTACTTGTCCTTCCAGACTGTTGGTACAGGAAAGTATTTATGATGCTTTCATCAAGCGGGTTATAGAACGTACCGAAGCCATCAAGATGGGGCATCCCCTCGATCCAGAAACGATGATGGGGGCACAAGCCTCTAGCGACCAATATGAAAAAATCTTGAATTATCTTAAGATCGGAAAAGAGGAAGGTTGTGAAGTATTAACGGGCGGCGACAAGGCTTACCATGATGGCTTACATGGCGGATATTATATCCAACCTACAATATTAAAAGGCAATAACAAGATGCGGGTTTTCCAAGAAGAAATCTTCGGCCCCGTCGTTTGTGTTACAACATTTAAAGATGAGGCTGAGGCCATCGAAATTGCCAACGATACCCTTTATGGTTTGGGTGCCGGTGTTTGGACACGGGATATGCACCAAGCCTATCAGATTTCAAGAGCCGTAAAGGCCGGAAGGGTTTGGGTGAATTGCTATCATAATTATCCTGCACATGCTCCTTTTGGTGGCTATAAAAAATCAGGTATCGGCCGCGAGAATCACAAGATGATGCTCAACCATTATCGTCAAACCAAAAATATGTTAATTTCTTATGATAAGAATGCACTTGGATTCTTTTAGTATTCAAAATAATGGATAGAGCATGGGATTTATCTCATGCTCTATCCTTTTTCAATTAAAGCAAAGGGAAATTGCGGGAAAGTAACCTTGCTTGTGGTTGAATTCACAAATCTTTGACAGTATAAACTTGTCTTTTTTCGCCTGCTTTTCGTTCGCAAAATCCCTGCCTTTATACTATCACTTACTTATGAAATCAACCACTAGGGATGAAGGGGAACGAGAGCAGAATTTTTATTTGCTCTAACATATAGTATAAAACAAGATTATGGTAAACAGAGTATTGGTAACAAAAGCAGCCAAAGACATCATTGACGAACTTCGTGAGCAACACGGCTCTTTAATGTTCCACCAAAGTGGCGGCTGTTGCGACGGCTCCTCGCCGATGTGTTTCCCCAAAGGGGAATTATTGATTAATGAAACCGATGTATGGTTAGGTAATATCCATGACTGTGATTTTTATATGTCTAAGGATCAATTTGAGTATTGGCAGCATACACAATTAACAGTTAATGTCGTCAAAGGAAGGGGCGCCAGTTTTTCGCTAGAAATTCCGCTGGGTATCCGCTTTGTCATAGAATCCCGATTGTTTTCTGAAGAAGAGATGCAGGATCTGGCACCTATTAGATTGGGAGTGTGATAAAAGAAACTACACTAATTAAAACCATACTACAATTTAATACAAACATCTACGATTAATTTAGAACCTGTATCTTTGACTTGTAATTTTAATTTACAATCATAAACTATGGCAAAACAGAAAAAGCTCAAAGTCTTCGAATACAATGGCAAACATATCTCCTTTGAGTTTGGGGATGGTAAAAAGATGGTCAATGCAACAGAAATGGCGAAAGCTTTCCCTAAGAAACGATTAAAGGACTTTTTCCAGCTAAAACAAACTGCAGAATACATAAATACGGTTCATAACTACCTGAAAAACAGCCGAGGGGACAATTCTCCCCTTGATAACATACGCAGTTACTCCACGACTTCATTAGCCAAACATTTCCCAGATTTGGTCATGGTTATACGTGGCGGACAACCAGCATTACAAGGAACCTGGATCCATGAGCGTGTAGCCTTAAAGTTTGCCGCATGGCTAAGTCCCGAGTTTGAACTTTGGGTGTATGATAGGATTTTGGAACTACTGACTACTGGCAAAGTTGAACTTAAGCCTAAGCAGGTATCGGAGCAGGAGCTATTGTTTTATCTTCAGAAGATTGCCGATAATTCCGCAGAAGCTTCTTTTCTTGCGGAGCAACTTGGCAAGAGAATAGGCAATGAGTTTCCCCCTTTGGAGAAATAATCTAGGAAATAAGGTTGAATTTTAATTTGGTTATCTTTGTTCTACACAATCCAATCATACGATGTCGAAACAGAAGAAAGAAACAACCTTTACGGTTCAGGGTATAAAAATCAGAATTCGGGAAGAAAGTCGAGAAGATTATATCTCGCTGACGGATATAGCCGAAAAATTTGCAGAAGCACAAGTTATGATCGAACAATGGATGCGAGCTCCAAACATACTAGAATTCTTGGGCGCTTGGGAAGCCTTGCATAATGATAAATTCAATCGAACCAATTTCGATATCTTTAGAAGTAATGATTCTAATAGGCGTAACATATCTATAAAAAAATGGATTGACACTACAAATGCTATCGGAATTATCTCAAAACCCGACCGATATGGAGATAATAGGATAATGGGGCATAAAGACATTGCTTTTGAGTTTTGTTCTTGGGTAAGTCCGGCATTTAAGCTTTATCTTATCAAAGAATTTCAAAGACTCAAGGAAGCTGAAGCCAATAAACAAAATCTAGATTGGAATGTACGACGAATTATGGCCAAAGCCAACTATAAAATTCATACCGAAGCCGTCCGGGAGCATCTTATCCCCCCGAGAATTCAGTTTACCAAAAAAGAAGGATGGTACTTTGCCAGTGAAGCCGATATCCTAAACCTTGCCCTATTCGGTATGACAGCCAAACAATGGAAGCAGGCCAACCCAAATAAAAGTGGTAATATGCGAGATTATGCCTCCCAAGAGCAACTTCTAGTCATGTCAAATTTGCAAAGCCTCAATGCCAAGTTGATGAAATGGGGATGTGACCAAGACCAAAGATTACAAATCCTGAATGAATCCGCTATCGAGGAAATGAATATTTTGCTATCAGGAAATGGCCTGAAAAAATTGCCAGGAGGAGAAGATCAGAAACTTTTAAAGTAAATAACCGCCCGTCTTTTGCATCACAGATTACTTAGATGAAGACTGTCTCTCCCTTCTTCTTTTTCGTTTCCAAAATAAAAAAAGCCGCGAAAAAATTATGCAAAATCCTGAAAGGGATAGTCTTTATAAGTAGAGAAGCATAATTTTTTAAAAAGTAGCAAAATGAGAAAAATAACAAAAGAGGAGGCCAACTTACTACGCTACGGAATAACGAGCTTGAAAGAGCTGGAGCAAAAACAAGCACGTCAAACCCCAAACCAGCAAAAAGGCAAGGAAGAAAAAATTGTAGTCGAGCAAGAAGGCAAGGAAATATTGAAAGTTCATATACCTTATACCCAAGAAATTTGGCGGCAAAAAATAACAGAGATTCCAGGAAGGCGCTGGAGCAAGAGTAGAAAATGTTGGTGTTTACCGTTAGAAAAAAAATCCATGATTGCCTTGCGGGAAACATTTGGAGATTTGCTGGAGGAACGATTAGGCGAAAGTACAAAATTGATTTTTGAGGATGCAAAAGAACAACAAAAAGAAAAGAGCCAGAACAATGCTTCCCCTCCAAATAAAACACTTGCCAGTAAAGCTGTCAAAACATATAATTATCACGGGCAACAGCGCAAAGTATCTAGGGGAGAACAAATCATCGTGGAAGCTCATAACGATTTATGGTTAAAAGTATCTATTCCGAAAGATAGAGAGGGTTGGTTAAAAACCGTGAAGAATATTCGGGGTCGAAAATGGGATGAAGCGACATGCCATTGGTTGGTACCATTCGATAAAGCAACTTTGCATTTTCTAGAGGTAAATCTCGGTACTTACTGTAAACTTAATGTTAAAATTCCGGATAATTTGCCGGAAAGGCTCATCAAAGATAATCACAAGATAGATAAAGATGCCTTGGGCAAGCTAGGAAAACCAATAGTACTGGGGCATATAGATTATGCACTCAATCAATTGGAAAATCAGATGCGTCTGGAATGTTTGATGTGGCATACCGTAAAATCTTACAGATATCACTTCAAGCATTTTTTGATCTATTATTCCAATATAAAGGCGGAAGATATTACCGGAAGCCAGATCCGGAAATACATGCTTTCACAGTTACGAGACAAGGGGGTTTCTGACAGTACTTATAATCAAATCCTAAGTGCATTGCGATGTTATTATGAGCGGGCATTAGATCAGGAAGAGAAGACCCAAAAATTACCTAGACCAAAAAAGCGGCACAAGTTCCCGAATGTAATGAGCCGAAAAGATGTAAGTTTAATACTATCCCAAATAAAGAACCTGAAGCATCGGACGGTCGTTGCCATGATGTATTCCTGTGGACTCAGGGTAGGAGAAGTGGTAAGGGTGCGTTTGGGCGACTTGAATTATGAAACAAAACGCTTGTATGTAAAATCCGGCAAGGGGGATAAGGATCGGTATACCATATTACCGGAGAAGATGATAAAGATGCTCAAAGAATACACTACCGTATATAGGCCCACAGACGAAAGTGACTGGTTGTTTAAAGGGCAATATGGCGAATATTATTCCATCCGAAGTGTGCAAGCTGTCGTGCATAATGCAGTGACAAGGAGCGGTTTGAGGCGAGATATTACCGCGCATAGTTTCCGGCACGCTTTCACCACTCATATGCATGCCTTCGGATACAGTGTTGAGCAACTACGTTTATGGTTAGGGCATTCAGATATTTCTACAACGCAGCGATATTTGCACCTGGGAATGGAAGACACCAAGGCCTCAAAAAGCCCATTTGATGCTATGGATCTTTGATTTATCATATACTTGTTCCCATGATTCAAAATAATGCTATATTTATGACTCTTTTAAAAAAAAGCCTTAAAAAAGCCTTGATTTGCAAAAATTATGATAAAATATCCTTTTTATCATAAAAAAAACTGATAATATTGTAAGTTAGCTAAGCTTAATTTTCAACGCCTACAGTTAGAGATTATCTAATACTCGTGCCATTGATAATTCAATTAAGATAGACAGCTACTCCGCAAAATGCATAGTATGCATATGGAAACGAGGACCAGCCCGATAAAAAATAATCTGTGCCCAAGTTAAACCTACGTACCCTAAATTGTTTTAGCCAAGCTTTTAATTATAACAAAAAGTATACTTAAACAATAATAATAGTATCGTGTTTTAATATATAATCTATCAGCAATGCGAAAAAACCTTCTACATAAAGCTTACATAATATTTTTGTTTTTTACCGTACTTTTTTTCTCAACGTGCCAAAGGGGTGAGCAAAAGCTCGCAGGGCTATATACTGTCTTTGATCAAATTGACAGCCTGAATATGGCACATGAGCTAAGTTATAACTATACTAAGGAAAAACTAACGGAATCAGATAGTTTGTTGCAATTATCAAAAACACTAAACTATAAAAAAGGGGAGATTGATGCATTGTGCAATATTTTAAGTTCTCATATTCGCCATTATGAAAATGAAGATATTGTCCGTTATTGCAATGCTTATCACGCAGAAACTAAAACACTAGAAGATGATGGACTCAGAGCCAAGTTATTATTAAAAATGGGGAGGGCAGAATATGGCTTAAATGACTTGAATGCTGCTTTAGATTACACCTTACAGGCAAAAAAGATATATATTAAATTAGAAAATAATATTGGTCTTTCGGAATCTCTAGCCCTAGAAGGCCTTATTCATCATTTGAAGAGCAACAGACCTAAAGCAAAGGTTAAGGTTAAAGAAGCTTTAGCTTTGGCAACAGAAATTGGTTTTGACAGGGGGATCGCAAGGGGCTATCAAAGCCTCGGTAATTTATTGTTATTCTCTAATCCAGATACGGCACTTTTCCTTTATAAAAAAGCGAGAAAGATCAATGAAAAGATGCAATACACCGATTTTCTAGTTGCTAACCTGATGATGGTCGCTGTGGGGCTGTCCATGAGTGGAAAGTTAGAAGAAGCTGGAAAAATGTTGAGGGAAACGCTCGTTATTGCCGATAGTGCAAATGACACGAGAATTCAGAGTTATGCACAATTTAATCTCGCCATGAATTTGGAGGATAGAGGTCAGAAAGAGGAGGCTTTACAGAAGTTATTTCAAGCAAGGGATTCCGCAGCATACTACAAACATGCCGATATTCTTGCATCATGCTATGAAGAATTGTATTTATATTACGCGGAAAGGGGAGAAAACGAGTTAGCACTGGAAAATTATATCCAATATGACAAAATATCCGATAGTTTGGCCATTGTCAATAATGGAATCGAAATGCTGAAAACAGAGTTAAAGCATGAATCCGAACGAGAAAAGATCGAAACAAGCTCTCAGAATTCGCAATTTATATTGATCCTTTGCCTTTTAGGAACCTTGTTGCTATTCGGGGCCTATGTTATTTTCCAGAAGTATAAAAAACAGGTTCTAAATATAGAAAATAAGCAACGAGAAAACCAATTGTTAAAGGAGCAATTAGATGCTAAAGATCGGGAGTTAACGAGTAGTATTATCTATCAGATTCGCTTGAATGAGAGCAAAAAGGAAATTGCAGATTACCTGATTAATGAAAAAAAGAAGTTTAGCTCATCCTATTATCCTATTCTAGATAAGGCTATTGAGCGGTTGAAAAAAAATGATCAAGAAAAAGTATGGGAGGAATTCGAACTGCGATTCAACCAATTACACCAAAGCTTCTTCCAGAATCTCAGTGAAAAGTTTCCGGATATTACCACCAACGAAAAACGGCTATGTGCTTTCCTCGTCATGAATATGAATACCAAAGAGATCTCTGCCTTAACAGGCCAAAGTGAGCGGGCTATCCAACAGGCTCGTACAAGATTACGGAAGAAAATTGGACTGACAGGATCAAAGATTAATATATCGAATTTTTTGTCGAAAGTATGATCAGATGAAAACGAAGCGTTACACCTAAACGGGTATTAATTGATGAATATGAAATTAGGAGCGAATAATTCTCTTCCCTCCATTACTCCATCACGATTTCTTTTTCTTAGGTATCGGCTTTGCTTTGCCATGCTTGGCCTCCCAATTCTTGATAAAGTCACTTAATGCCTCGTTTACGACCTCTTTAATGAGTGCCCTATCCCAATAAGCGATATTTTTGAGTTGAGCGAGCATCTCCTCTTTTACAATAAACGTTGCTCGGGTTTCGTCGTTTTTTGTTCCTTCTTGGGAGCTTTTCTCCGGCACCCGTTTCGAATGATCTTTCGGCCTCCCCCTTTTTTTCTTTTCCTTCGTTGTCGGTTTGGCCGGTTCTTGCCCCTTCGGGGTTTCTCCTAGCAGTTTATTAAAGCCTCCTGTAAAATTCTTCTTTGCCATATCATTCTATTTATTAAGCTCCTGTAAAATTTCCTCGGTCAACTTGCCATAGTCCTGTGCTCCGGTACTCTTTGGAGCATACCTGAAAATATCCACGCCTTGGGTTGGAGCTTCTGCTAAAGCGATGTTATCCCTGATAATGGTTTCAAATAATTTTCCGTCGAGATTTTCCCTAAGACTTTCCACCACGTTCCGGTTTATTATTTTCCTCCTATCGTATTTGGTTATGAAAACCTTATCTATTCCTAAGCCTACCTTATCCAGCGCTTCGCTTAAAACTGCATAACCCTTGAGGGCTAAAAATTCGGCCGCTACTGGAACGAAAATAAAGTTAGAGGCCACAAAAGCGTTTATGGTAAGCACTCCCAGTGAGGGCGGACAATCTAAAATAATGTAATCGTAATTTTCGACTATAGGCGCTATGAGGTGGGAGAGCTTCTCCTCTCGCTTAAACTCGTGACTTAGCTCTATTTGCGCCTTTATAAGATCAAGGGAAGAAGGAACAATATCTAGCCCTTTGTAAATTTCTATTGGCTTCAGCGGGTATTCTCCTTTTAAGGCTCCGTAAATGGGAGCCGGTGGATTGTCAACCCCTAGGCTCTGGGTTAGATTAAATTGTGGGTCTAAATCAATAAGTAGCACGCTATGCCCCCTGTTGGCCAGCCCCGCCCCTATATTGGTGGAAGAAGTTGTTTTTAAAACACCACCTTTAAAATTGGCTATTGATATTACTTTACTCATAGTTTATTTTTAAAATTCTAATACTTCTGTTTCTTTTATTTGAGCCGTTGCTCCTCTGAATATTAAATTTTTGTAAAAAATCATCCCTGTTAATTGGATTTTATACTGACAAATATACTCAATAAAATGTTTACTATGCTTATTTGGTAAACAGTAAAATATATTAGGAATATTCAAGTTGAAAAGGTGATTGTTGGTTCAGTCCCATTCCGAAGTATAAAGACTATTTTCGTTTTATGCTTTTTCTTCCATCTGCCAAAGTTTCATATTGACAATTAGAGTATGTTGGGGATTTGGTCTTTAGAGTGAAAGTAGTCAATTTTTCGATTAGACTAGGCGCGAAAAACGGAGTTTAGCCGTAG
>JAHDGC010000943.1 GCA_020627865.1 Saprospiraceae bacterium
CCCGGCCATCTGTCCGACAATCTGCCGTTTGGTCAAGTCTTGGAATAAAACACCTGCAATCGGTGCATTAATATTTCTCACCTCAAAGAAACCGGGGAAGAAGGTATGGTCGGCGAACACAGGTGTAAAAGAAACCGAAGAACCCGGCTCCAAGTCTGCAACCCAACGGCCATCAACATCCGTGATAATTGGTGGCACATTGGATTCGCCATCTACTAAAATTTCGACACCTTCCGCATAGCAAAATGTATTTTCATATCGTACAACACCCGATACTTTTACAGTAGATAGATCAACAAAATCTACAGCTCCAACAGCAGTATTACTGGCATTCAAATTTACGACTCGGCTATTAGGCTGGAATTCATGAGGTGTTTCCCCCTGCCGGAATGTGATGATAGAAAAAGTTGCGTTATGCAATTCCCCTATCCCAGTCATCATTTTACCATAGTCTAAAAGTTCCGTTCCAGCACCTTCATTTAAAGGAAAGGAAGAACTTAGATACGGGTTGCCCGCGTCTGTTCCACCACTCGGCCCAGTAGAAGCATGCAGTTGAATATCTACTAGATTTAAGGTGGTATCGTAGAAGGTAACTTCGTCGATTAATCCCGTATAGAAGTCATAAGGAGCTGAAGCATCCTTTGCCCCTAACAACCAATTTTCGGCAGACCAATCTCCACTGAAATTACCATAGTTAAATGTTCCCACTGGATTACCATTGACATGGAAGATAACCGTTCCGGCAAGCGCATCCATTGCAAAAGCCAGATGCTGATAAGAGGAACTGGCAGCGCCCAAATCCTGTGTGGAACCGTTTATGGTTAACCAATAATTCCCATTTTCGATATAGAGTACAAAAGCATCCAGCATGCCATCTTTACTCAGAATGGTTTGTTTTGTATTCAAGTCAAAAGGATGAACTACAATTTCTATGGTAGCAGTATCAGACAGATCAAAATTTGTGAGTTGTGCACATGCATTGTTAGCGGCATTAAACTCTAGGGCGTAGTTGTCATAAAATATTTTTTCTGGTTCGGCGATAAACGACTGTTCTTCACTATAGTTAATGCTTTCAATAACATAGTAACCACCGGCATTTGTCATTCCTGCATTTTTAATATCAGGCGTATCTGAAGAAAAGTTAGCCCCTTCAATATCGGCATCAATTCCATTGAGGGAAATATCAAAAGCCTTTTCTCCAATTCCCTCATCAAACTTCCAATACGCGACAAGGCCATCTGTATTTTTAGAAACCGTAATATTTTTCGTAAGAATAATATCTGTTTGTGGTAAGGGTTTGTTATATATTCTAATGTCATCCAGTTTTCCGGTAAAATAATTGAGGTGATTCCGTGTACTACCAATCGCGAAAAGTTTTGCCTCATTGGCAAGCGTTCCCTGAATCGACCCCGCGTACGTTCCATCAATATATAACAACAAAGAGCCGCCCCCGTAAGTCATGGCCACATGATGCCATCCATTAGGATCTGATGCAAATTCATGGCTTAACTCTATAGCGTTTGTGCCATCACCGATACCGGCAACGACACCAGCCCCCGAACCAGCAGGCGTGGTATGTATCCAGAAATTTTTCTTGAGGTCACTACCCAAATCTATAATGCCATCTTTATTATGCGCACCTTCTATTTTCACCCAAGTGGAAAGCGTGAACATATCTGTCGGGATGCTAGCATGATGGGAAACACATAGATAACTATTGCCATCAAAAACCATTGACTTTCCAATCGTCGGTTCTAATGTAACCACTGCTCCGACGACCGGATTGTTATTGGTTGTTAAAACCTGCCCACTCACCACGCCATTCGGATTCACGAAACCTACCGATGTTCCGCGGAAACCATCCCCAAAGGAATTGATCCCGAAAACACTGTACTCATAAAACTCTCCGGCTTGAACGTTAAAATCAATAAATTGGGTATTCCCAGAAGCAAGGGAAGTTAAAAAAGCGCCATCTCGCAACACGGTGTACCCTTCTGATGCATCCGCACTAAGTGGATCTTCATTCCAGTTTAACTCTACCCTATCTGGGAAATCGCCCTGCGTGGCTTGTAATGTCGGTGCTTGCGGAGGTAATAAAAAGCGAGACCAGAAGCCATAATCGGATTGGTAGTTTTGGGCATATGCCCTTCCGACGAGGGGCTGCCCTATCGTCATATCGGAACGGTTGTAATAACTAAAGGAGCCGGTAACACTACCGTAATTAAAGTTGACTTCTCCATTGGTAATGGGTAGTCCTTGTGTGGGGTTGCATTCTACATCGGGTTGTGCAAAAGATGTGTTAAAGCACGTACCGAGCAGTAAGAGCAAGCCCAATATTTTATATTTCATCATGATTGAATTTTTTAAATTTTAGAATAAGAATGAAATATGAATTCATTCTACGTTAAAGTTGTTATTCAAAAATGATTTACTCTACTCTGATGTATAGATAAAAGTTTTTATTCTTA
>JAHDGC010000944.1 GCA_020627865.1 Saprospiraceae bacterium
ACATCATCCGATTCTAGGTTGAAAAGTATGGAACCGGCACTTTCATCAAATATCATGGTGTAACCGTTTTCCTTGCCAACTGCGGAGATCGTTTAGTTTGGCAATAATCGGTTCAAGTAATTGTTGTCTTTTTTTCTGGACATCAGCCATCGCTGTTTGTTCATATTTGGCAATCTCATCTCTTTTGGCAGCTAATCTAGTTTCTTCCTGCTGTTGTTGCACTACAGAAAGGGTACCGCCCTGTGCTTTTTCGACATATGCTTGATAGTCTGCTTCTAATGCCTTGACCATTTCTTGGCCTTTTATCGTAATGTCATTCTGCAACTTTTCTAGTTGCTTATCGGCAGTGGTCGTTTCCGGGAGTTCCTGTAACAGATTCATGGAATTGAGGTAGCCAAATTTTTGGGCATGAGTTTGCGTTAAAGAAAAACTAAGCAAACATATAACAATTAAAGTAAGGTTTTTTAAATTCTTCATTATCAGGTTTTGTTAAAAAAGTTTATTGCAAAGGTAAAGCTATATCTTTAATGTACAAAGTATCGTGGGGTCTAGATGTTAGACAATTAGACTTTAGGTGTTAGACTGCTTTGTCCTTCAGGCGAATCTGTGTCCTCTGTTGGCGTCAAGATTCTTGATTTAAAACGAACGGGAAGGGAGAATTGATGTGGTAAACCTGTGAAAGTTTAGTTAAAAAAGAATATTGGGGCTGGGAATAACAAGCTTAATGCCGTTGTTTATCCTTAGTTTTTATTGAAAAATATTACCTTTGGTCAGTTCCTTTTTTTTAAAACAAATGAGGATCTTTGACAATTTTTGCACTTCTTACGTTCCAGCCATTTTATGACTGGCAAGGATATGCCGTTCCTACAGAACTCATATCCAAAAACGTATTGGGGGTTTTACTTTTTGCAAAAATTGTCAAAGACCCACAAATGATAGAAAACCTAATGATTGTCCTAAACGAAGTTTCTAAAGCTTTTGAGTTATCAAAACAGCAGCGAAAGGAGATGAGAACAACTGCAAAACATATTACTGCTGTAGATAAAATCAGTTTTACCTGCCAGCCAGGGCGTATTTTCTCCTTATTGGGGCCTAATGGTGCTGGGAAAACCACTACCTTACGAATGATCGCTACGATTTTGGAACCAACATCTGGAAATATTCAGGTGTCCGGATTGGATACGATCAACCACAGCCAGGAAGTTCGTTCTAAAATTGGTTTCTTGACGGGGAGTACACGCCTTTATCAGCGGCTTACGCCAAACGAGGTGGTCAAGTATTTTGCAGATTTGCATGGATTGGAAAGGGCTATCTTTAAGCAAAGGAAAGAGGCGCTTTTTTCCTTGCTGGATATGCATGACTTTGCGCGTAAGCGGATCGGTGGCCTTTCTACAGGCATGAAGCAAAAGGTTTCCATTGCTCGGACAATGATCCATGATCCGGATGTTGTCATCTTTGATGAACCTACCTCCGGTTTGGATGTCATCACTGCGGGAAACATTATCGACCTGATCCGTTCTTGTCGAGAGCAGGGAAAAACCATTATCTTCTCTAGTCACATCATGAGCGAGGTAGATTTACTGTGCGATGATTTGGCCATTATTTACAAGGGAAGATTGTTGTATAATGATACAATGGCGCATTTCCGGAAAGAGATGCAGGCCGAAAATTTGACGGAAGAGTTTATTCGTCGGGTGAGGGTTGCTTAAGATAAGCAAAAGGCGAGCCTCACGGCCCGCCTTTCTGATGACCATACAAAAAATATCTTTATGATTTTTCCTTTTTATCCAACATCTGGAAATTGTTGACAACAATTTGAGCTATAGTTCTTTGTATGCCATTTTTATCCTCATACTGGTTGTACTCCAAAGAACCAACCACGGCAATTCTACTGCCTTTCTTTAGGTACTTTTCCATGATTTCTCCTTGCGCATTCCAGGCAATGAGCTTGTGCCATTGTGTCTTGGTTTGCCATTCTCCCTTTTTATTTTTAAACCCCATGCTAGTCGCTAAATTCAATTTTGTAAGAGAACCATTTTTAAATGTTATCATTTCTGGATTTCGGCCTAGATACCCGATAAGGTGGACGCTATTGTTTACTGCGATATTCATTTTAAGCATATTATTTTATTTTGAAAAATAAGTGTTAAACGTTGTCATTTGCTAAAGGCGATTTATCTATAAACAACGGATACTGCAAAGGTAAGGGCAATGTCAAGTGCTAGTCGCATAATAAACGTTTAGTTGCGTTTGTATGCGTTTGTAAACGTTTGTAAACGTTTACAAACGGATAATTTTTGATATAAAATACTGATTGTTAGTGTTTTAGGTGAGAGTTGGTAAAAGAAAGGAAATTTTGAGAAATTTTCAAGAAAAATAGGGTTTTCAAAAAAAATGCGGCTCAAACAAGTGTCTGAGCCGCATTTTGGATAAACCTCAAGGTCGCATAAGTTGTTTCAGATGCT
>JAHDGC010000945.1 GCA_020627865.1 Saprospiraceae bacterium
GGCATTTATAGATGATAACAGAAATACCTGTAATGTTCCGCTTGAATTTGCCGGAAGCCCAGGTGTTGTTTATCGCAAAAAATTATTCTTAATAGGTGGAAGCCGGTTTAATCCAAACCTAAGAAGTAATGAAGTCTATTACTATGATTTTGGAGATGAAGGAAAAGGTTGGCAAAAAGGGACAGATGTACCTTTTAGCCCAAGAATGGGGCATAATTGCGTAGTCTATAATGACGAAATATGGGTTTTAGGCGGAAGCGACTTAAAAGGTGCTTTGGAGGAATACTGGATTTATGACGGTTCGACCTGGAAAGAGCCTACGGACTCATTAGGCGTTAAAAAATGTATGGCTTCTGCGATGGTTATGGGTGAGCAAATTTATATTTTCGGGGGGTTTGGAGATTTACCCGGATTCCCAGATCAAACTATTGACCATGCAATCTATTTCAAAAACTCCAAGTGGCATACATTCGGCAAAGACACACCGAAATCAATAAAGTCAGCATCTTTTTCAGCTTGCGCTGTTGCTTCATCCAAAAATGATAAGTTTATTTTCAGTACCATTTATGAGGAGGGCCAATACAAGAGTGAAGTCAATAAAATAGATGGCCATAGCTTCGTCAAGGTAAGTGAAACAGGAAGCTTCATCCCTATAGGAGATAGTTATTACAACATCCAAACCGTAACTTTTAAAGGTGTTATCTGGATGTGTATTGCGACACAGAACGGAGCAGTAGAGAGTGAAGACCTAAAATACTTTGTTTACATCAAATAAAATGAAAAACATGAAAACATACCATACTTTATCAAAAAACATGCTTGTCCTGATAATTTGTTTGTTCGCTATTCCTGTTTTTGGTCAATACACTACAGTGATTCCGGCAAAGGATCAAAACCAACAAGTAACGATTACCAGCAAGGTTGTTAGTTTTTCATTCGACCTTTCAGCTATTCCCATCGGGGCAACGATTCAATCCTGCAAATTACAAATGACAACCTACACCGATGTATCGGAAAAATTAACACTTGATAGCAAGATAAATAGTTCCAGATTCGGGTATACATTTTTAGATAAATCTTTTACTCAAAATACAACATTCCACGTAGAAGGGGTTATTGATCTTGTAAAGCCAGGCCAGACGACGAAAATATCCCTGCAGGTACGCTCGGAGAGAAAAAAGGCCCAGCTCCCTATTTGGGGAAAAGGCAACAATAGTCCCCGCCTTATCATTAGCTATTCGCAGCCTTCTGCACAACCGGTTGATTGGCCCATGGCCCGCGCTAACGCCCAGCATACCGGAAGCTCTTATATGACACTGGAAGGGGCTCCTCCCAGGGCATATGAAGCCAAAAAAATTTATGCTTTCAATGATATCCAGGCAGAGCTCGTGATGTACAAAAACAAAATTTATGTTATTGATAATGAAATGAGCCAAACTAACCTCTATGCTTTAGATCCGATAACAAAGTCCAAAACTTTAATTGCAGACTTGTTAAACGCTCCGCCTAATATGCCGGTCATTGACCGCTATGGGAGATTGTATTATTTCTACGGAAATGGGGTGGAAGTGATTGAGCTAGAAAATAAAAATAAAAGAACAAGCCCGAATTTTACAAACGGCTCCCGAACATTAAGTGCATTACCAACCATAGGGTCTGATGGGAGTTTGTATCTTGTTTTCGGTGATGCTATTGCTGCTTACACCCCATTCCCGGTAGTACAAAAAATCTGGCAGCGTGGTTTTTCGGGGATTAAAAGCACGGTTTCCCTGAATAAAGAAGGGACTATTGCCTACTTCGCTTCTTACAAGGATAACAAAATTCTCGCGCTTGAGACGGCTAGCGGAAAAACTATCTACGAGAGTCCGCCACTTGATTTAATTAAACAAGTCAACGAAGGCCCTACTATTCCTGTAGTCACAGACAATGGAGACGTTTTCATTACAAACAGGCTCATTAATGGAACCAAGCTGTATGCCTTCAACAGCCAATTGGAACTCCAAAAAACAATAACAGGCCAAAATATCTCCCAGCCTGTATCCGGGAAAAATTCTGATGTATATTTTGTAAAAGAGGGTTCCCTGCATGAATACAATAAAGGCGAACTAATCCGCCTTCTCGGTAGTGTACGGGCAAGGTCCTTGGCTACAGACCAAAGCAATTATATTTATTGTCTCGGAATGGATAACAAGATTTATGTATATAATATTAGAGGTACGCAATCAACAGCTTTACCCAATGCTAGTCAACGAGCACTAATCATGGGGAAAGACGGCTCTCTATATACGGCTACAAGTTCAACCATTTATGGTTTCAAAATTACGTCTTTTAATCCTAGGCATACCCCTCCAGATGAATATAATTATACCTTAAGAAACAATAATACCCAATCAAACAACAGGGTATTCATGGGCAACTCCCTTATTGTTTCCGAAGGGCTTTCATTATCCAAAAATCAAGTTTTG
>JAHDGC010000946.1 GCA_020627865.1 Saprospiraceae bacterium
AAATAACGAAACAGGTGTGGCAGGTATAAACTGGAATGTGAAGATACTGATTATTTCTGGAGCGGATTACAACCATGAAATTATCGAGGCGTATACCTATATCCGTGATTTAAGACGGAGATATAACGAAACCAATGGGCAGGAAGGTGCCTTTATCGTAGCGACTAATGCCTCTTTTGGTATCAATGAAAGATTTTGTTCCGATTTGCCCGTTTGGGGAGCCATGTATGATTCTCTAGGGGTTGAGGGGGTTTTGAGTGTCGGTGCAACTACAAACTCTAACTTAAATGTTGATATTGTTGGAGATATGCCAACTTCTTGCCCGAGTGATTATTTAATGACCGTTACCAATACGGATGAGGCGGATATTAAGGTTGCTGGAGCCGGATATGGTTTAACCACCATTGATATCGGTGCGCCAGGGCAAAATATTTTTTCTACTTTGTCTAATAATGATTATGGTACGAACGGGGACGGGACTTCCTTCGCTGCACCGCATGTTACTGGTGCAATTGGTTTACTGTACAGTTTGCCTTGTATGGATTTGGCCGAACTGGCAAGGGATAAACCCGCTGATGCAGCCCTTTTGGTAAAAGATTTTATCCTCAATGGAGCCGCAGAAAATGAAAGCCTTGCAGGGAGAACGGTTTCGGGAGGGAGATTAGATCTTGGGGGAACAATGAATGAAATGAGGACATATTGTGGAGGTGTTGTCGGGGAATTGGGTGTCGCTGTGTTTTCCCCAAATCCAACAGATGGCTTCTTGAGTGTGAAGTTTAGTACACCTGTACTGGCAAACTATTCCATCAATGTTTACAATACCCTCGGGCAGTTGATCCATACAGGGACATTGGAACCGGCAGATTATTTCATTGATAATGTTGAGCTGGATTTGAGTCATTTGTCAAACGGAACCTATTTTCTAAGCATCAGCTCCGTTAGGGATGTCTATACCCATAAGTTTGTAGTTTACTAATCGTAGAGGTGTAATGCTTACGCCTCATTGGCATAGGTATGAATTTTTTATAAATATTCCCCCTTGAATATTTTACTAAAAATCAGTACATTACATAATATATTATGGTTCATGTGGGGGAAATTGGCTTTTTATGTGAAAAATATTCACTTTGATATAGAAATTTGCTTGAAAAAGCTTTATCTTTGCGAACCATTTGAAGGAATGGATATACAATACATCATGTATTGCCGGCCCCGTAGCTTAACTGGATAGAGTACCTGACTACGGATCAGGAGGTTGCAGGTTCGAATCCTGCCGGGGTCACTATTTTTTCCAAATCTAAAAACCTCATCGAAGAGGGAACTTTTTTAGTTTTTAATAAATTATTATCATGTCTAAAGTTTGCCAATTAACCGGAAAGCGTCCTATTACAGGAAATAACGTTTCTCACTCAAAAAGGAGAACAAAACGCCGCTTTTTACCGAATTTGCAAAAAAAGCGTTTCTTCATTCCTGAAACAGGGCAATGGGTTTCGTTAAAATTATCTGCCAAAGCTATCCGGAATATCAACAAACTTGGCATTTATGCCTATTTGAAGAAATTGGAGCGTAGTGGTGTCGAAACTGGAGTTTCTTTAAAATAATTTTTTGCATTGCAATGTGTGATGCTTTATAAATTCTAAGTTCGTTAATAATCTAGTAAAGTAATTTGAAATGGCAAAGAAAAGTAAGGGTAACAGAATTCAGGTCATCCTAGAATGTACAGAACACAAAAAGACTGGACAGCCTGGAACTTCAAGATATGTTACCCAAAAAAATCGTAAAAATACCCCTGATCGGTTAGAGCTTAAAAAGTATAATCCTATACTTAGAAAGGTAACCGTGCATAGAGAAATCAAGTAATTCAATTTTTTACCTTTTTAATCCAATTTATCATGGCTAAGAAAGTATCAAAAAACTCCAGAGTAGGTAATCGTGCGGCAAATGCAGGATCAGGAAGAGACTTTGTGAAAGTTGTACAAAGTGTCAAAAATCCGGAAACCGGAAAGTACACCTACAAAGAAGTAATGATTCACAAAGACAAAGTGAAAGAATTTTTCGCTAAAAAATAGTCGCTTTTTGTTTTAAATGTCGATATGATGATTTTACCCAATCGGTATCATCTACTATATGGCTCAAATATTTTACAGCAATGCTACAAACCTATTGTGGCTTGATGTTGTTAAATATTTGAAAAGAATGATTTATCAGGCTTTTCTTATTATTTAAGAAAAGCCTTTTTTATATTTTATCCTGAAATAATTGGGTATCCCCTAAAGAGGGAGCAGGCAAGTCTAGCGTTTAATATCTAACGTCTAGACTCTTAATAATCTAACATCTAGGAATCTATGAGTTTTTTTAAGAAAATTTTTGGTAAGAAAGATAAAGAAGAAGAAAAAATTGAACTGGATAAGGGTTTGGAAAAAACAAAATCCAGTTTCTTCAACAAAATATCAAAGGTCGTC
>JAHDGC010000066.1:0-12954 GCA_020627865.1 Saprospiraceae bacterium
AGATGTGCATCTACCAATGCTCTGGATTCCGGATATATCGTGTTGGTCAAATGCTTGAGGTAAACCTCTTCCCCGACTTCAATGAAAACCTGTTCCTTAACGCCTTTGACACCATTCGTTCCGATAGCGGCCAACCCAGCGAAGTTGCGATTCCCCAATGCATAGACCAGAATCCCTGCACATTGTGCTACAACTTCCTTGGCGGTCATCCTGCCACTCATCAAATGCGTCGTGAAAAACTGTTTGGCAGAAAAGCCATCAATGAGGGTTCTATCCAGATCAAAGAATGCTCCAATATGAGGGCCTCCTTCACTCTCTGCAACTTCTTTGGTAATGCTTGCTGTTTGGGAGCCGGGTACAATCTTGCGTTCTAATGGCACAACGGCGACCATTTCCTTATGCTTAGAAAGGGTAATTCCTTTTATGGTGTTGATGCGATCAGCGAGTTCATCTAATTGATTAATAAATGCTTCTATTTCTTTTTCTTTCGTTTGTTCAAATTGTGGTATGAAGCCTTTGTTTTTACAAAGTGAAATGGCATTCAATAAAAACGGCTTTGAGGCAGATTCAATATGCTGGATTTGTCCTTGCCATTGCATTTCTTATCATCAAAAACTTGTTCATTATCCCATTCCAACAAACCTTGTGCAACCACACGAGCGGCCTCCACATAAGTATGCAAAATAACAGGGGCGAGCAGTATTTTTTGATTTTCTAACAATGTGTTTAAATCTTTTTTAGATCTTAAAACACTTTTTTGCCACTTCGGATCTATAGCTGTAAGTTCTCGTTCGATCTTATCACAAAAAGTAGGTTTATCAGAATAGAAAAATTCAAACTTGAATAAATCCCGTAAGGCCATGACTTCTGTCCAGAATGCAATTGTTCTTTCTCTGGCAGGCATTTCGGCAATCTTTAAAA
This sequence comes from Saprospiraceae bacterium, assembly GCA_020627865.1. Classification (GTDB taxonomy): domain Bacteria; phylum Bacteroidota; class Bacteroidia; order Chitinophagales; family Saprospiraceae; genus JAHDGC01. The sequence goes on from JAHDGC010000066.1 coordinate 922, forward strand.
TTGCCAATTCCGCAAATGCACGATGAAAGAAATGATGGGCCGTCATATTTACATAGTAGATGGCAGAAAGATAATTTTCTTTCGCAATCATATACTTGGCGTGCAGTCCTTCTCCAAGATGTCTAGTGAGCTGGGCTTGGGAAAGCAAGTTGAGTGCAACTTGGACACTTTCTCCTATCGGTTTCCCTCTGTCGACCATCGCATCCGGCTTGTGATTTTCAATCAACTCCATCAAGTCTACAACATCGCCTTCAATATTTCTTTTGGTCAATGCAAATTTACTCAACAGGGCAACACAGATGAGGGAAGCTGTTGTTACAGGGGTAATGTGATTGATCTGCTGCACCAGCTGAATGGCAAAACGAGGGATTTTATTTTTATAAGGGATTTCATTAATCTCATTGCCCGGCAGGGTCACATGCTCATCCTTTAATTTCACCGGATCACCAAATCGTATAGAAATGCGACCGAAACTATCGCCCATTTTTTGAAGATAGCCAGCAAACCAAGACAGACTCTCCGGTTTTTTTATTTTACCACGACCTTCAGCGGTCATCTCCTTAACATCCGGAATCAAATCATAAACAAGAGAAACAGGGATGTATTTCACATCAATACCAGTATCTTGCTCTGCATTGAGAATATATTTCAGGATACCCATTTTAGGCCACATGAGTTTCCCTGTTCTGGAGCGCGTGCCTTCAATGGCCCAAACAAAATGCTGCTTGTCCCTTACCAAAGTTGCAATCAGGTGCCTCAATGTTGCTTTATAAACATAGTTATCTTTGAAAGACCTTCTGATGAAAATAACACCAATTTTACGGGCAAAGAGTCCCATTCCCATAAAGCTGAGGTTTATACCCCCAAAAGTATAGGGAAGGGGCAACCCGTGTCGAGCAAGTGCAATGCCAAGCACAACCGTGTCGATATAACTTTTATGTGTAGTTACAAAAGCGATGGGATGGCGGCGCATCAACTTGGCCACTTTTTTCAACTCAGCCTGATTGATGTCAAAATTCTTATCATATCCTCTAGATAGGAGATATTGCGTGGTTTGCGTCCAGAGGGCATTGGGCAAGGGCTGGTGTTCGGTGAACAATTCCTTGAGATAAATCTCCGCCTGTTCTTTCACCGTTTCCAGACTTTCCCTGTTTTCTTTAGCAAGATCTTTTAAGGTCTGCTGAAAGTCAGGATCTTCAAGTATATTTTTCATATCAGACATTGGTATGTGCTTTTGATGAAAGCTTATTGGGAATTTATAAATTGATTTATAGCGCTCTAGTATTCACGATGTTTTATGATTTCACTTACATCAGGACAAAGTTACAAAAAGCTAATATATGAAAGGGGGTGATATTCATTTTATTATTAAAAAATCCAACTGAAAAATTTCACGATCAACCAAATGATGAATACTATAATACCGAGAATGATTCCCAAGATAACAAACGGAGCGATTTTTATGACCCACTCAGGATAAGAAGAAATCTGGATTTTCTTTTGCAAAATATCAGCAGCATTCGTGAACTCAATTTTATCCAGAATATCCAGACATTGTTTAGCCATATCGACATCTTTGTCATAAATATAAATCTGTCCTTTCAGGGTATAAAAAGTACCAACTTCCTCACTGGTAAAACTCTTCTCCTTGGGAAATATTTTGTGAATATTATTTTCTTGCAAGACGGCTGGATTCCCGATTTCTTCTCCAGTAATGACTTGGGTATACCATAATACGAGTTTAAACAAATTCGCTTTTGGAAAATCCTCTACGGCTTCTTGCGCAAGTTCATAAGCTTCCTCATACATGAGATTGTCTAAGTGTATCTGGATATAAATATACCGGAAAAAGACATCATTGGGATGCTGAATAACCAGTGCCTTTAGTCCGCCCTTAAGATATTTGTAGCTGACTGATTTTCCTTCTTCTGTTAGCTCAATATAGGTTTCTACAGATTCTGGATGGAATGCACTTGAACTCTTCGGAGTATTAAAGATTTTAATTTCTCCAAAAACGGTTTCGACTGTTTCTGGCTTACCCAAAAGGTGAAATAAATCATCCGCATCTTTCAAATTATCCAGAATGATATAGTCTTCTGGTTTTTTGATCCTGTCAAACTCATCAGATCCTCTCATAAACAATGGTGTTTTTCCATGACCATTTTGCCTATTTCTTTTATCAAAATTCCTTCTCCTTCTATCTCTTCTTCTATTTTGTTTGTCTTCCATGTTATCTTATTATAGTATGAAAAATTGTTTTTTAATAATAGGATATTACCGATACAAAAACACCCTGAATACTTCCCCCGCCTGAAAAGTATCCTTTCCCCTTGGTAATTCCATAAACCCATCCGCATCCACAAGGCTTGCCAAATCGCCAGACCCATTCCCGCGCATGGGCTTGGCCTGCAATCTCCCTTGCTCATCATGGGATAATTTTACTTGTACGTAATACGTAAGATCAGGTTTGAAAAACACAGATTCTGATAACACGGCAAACACATCGGCTGGCTTTTTCATCCTTAAACTCTGTCGCAACCAAGGCACTACATATCGGTGAGTACACATAAAGGTAGAAACTGGATTTCCCGGCAGGGCAAAAATGGCAGTATGTTCATCTTTAGTTCCAAACCAAAACGGCTTGCCCGGCCTTTGTAGTACCTTATGAAAATGTTTTTTTACCCCTAACTTTTCAAATGCTTCTGGTAGAAAATCATATTTCCCCTTGGAGACACCACCACTCAAAATAATCAGGTCATAATCTGATAGAATTTGTTCCAATGCTTTTAAAATTTCTTCCCAGCTATCATTGATATGACACAGATCCGCAACAAGACCAAATGACTCAAGGCTTGCCCTGACCGATATACTGTTGGAACGCCTGATCTGGTGGCGGAGTGGGGTCGCGGAAATGTCCACCAATTCATCTCCCGTAGAAATTACAACCGTCTTAGGAAGCCGGCTCACCAGCAGTTTATCCTTACCCACAGTAGCTGCAACGCCTGCCTCGGCAGCAGACATTTTTACCCCTTCTGCTAACAGTAAATCTCCCAAAGGCCGGTCACTACCTTGCCGGTGTATATTTTGTCGGAACTTTACGGCTTCAACAGCGATTTTTGCCCTTTGGTCAATGATTTCTACATCTTCATATCGCACAACAGCATCGACCCCGTCAGGCAAAATTGCGCCAGTCATCACCTCAAGACAATGCTCCGGATTTTGCAAGCTTTGTTGGTCTGCTCCTGCGGCGGCAATGCCCGCTATCGTAAAATCTCTTTGCCCCTGATTGAACATATCGGTAACAATCCCAATTCCATCCATCGTAACCCGATCAAAAGGAGGAAAGTCCCGATCTGCAACAAGTGCCTCCCGCAATATTCGGTTATTGGCTGTTGTTAAGTTGACTTGTTCCGTCCCGAAGTCTCGGCAACTACTCATGATGTGGTTTATGGCTTCTTCTACTGTAATCATTTTTTTATTTTAGATCGCTTCACTTTTAGATGCTAGATCGCTTCGCTCTTAGATTTTAGACGCTGCAGGAGTTTGTTCTTAACTTTTCCGCAAAAATAGAGCTGCGGCATTTTCCCAAGAAAATAATCGAATGCTAGATATACGATCTACTACGTCTGACCTCTGACAGTCACGCTCGCGTGACGATCTAAAGTCTAAAATCTAAAGTCTAAAGTCTAAAATCTAATATCTAACTTACCCCCCAATCGTCGCCATAGACTCCCTTACAGGCCGTCGCTTCCTTTCCGCCTCAAAACCATCTTTTACTCGATTCCTCAGAGCTTGTACAAACGCAGTAATCAATTGTTCATCCGTAGCACCAGAGCGCATCAAATCCCGAATATTGAAAACTCCAGCATCATAAAGACAGGTTTTCAACATCCCTTGTGGCGTAAGCCGAATCCGATTACAAGTACCACAAAACAATCGGCTGTATGCAGCGATAATACCAATACTCCCTGTAAACCCTGGGATTTGATAATTCAATGCTGTAGAGTGAGGCGGATCAGGAATCTTTTCAAGATTAGGAAATACTTCCTTAATATGCTGTAGGATTTTTTTATAATTCCAAATAAAAGTTTCTCCATTACTTCCTTTCCCGTTAAAAGGCATTTCTTCAATAAACCTAATGCTGACCGGATGCTTCCGGCTCAGTTCTACAAGCGGAATAATATCTTCAATATTTTTTCCGGCCATAACGACAGCATTAATCTTGGTCGGAATTTTATAAGCCAGTAACTGGTGAAATGTTTCTAAAACTTGCGGAAAAACATCACGGCGGGTAATTTCAAAAAAACGCTTTTCATCAAAACTATCTAAGCTCAAGTTAACAGAACTCACTCCAATTTCTGGCAGTTTGGCTACTAAATTTGCGGTAAGCGTACCATTGGTTGTGATATTAAGTTGCTGAATCCCTTCAATTTGGGCAATTCTAGCCAAAAAATCAAGCATCCCCTTTCGAAGAAATGGTTCTCCACCGGTAATTCGAACTTTTTCAATGCCCAAAGGAGCCAACAATTTCAGGAGTCTTTCCATCTCTTCATAACTAAGCAGCTCTGTTCTAGGGACATATTGAATTCCCTCTTCTGGCATACAGTAAAAGCACCGCAGATTGCAGCGATCGGTTACCGCCAACCGGAGATAATTTATTTTTCTGCCGTGATTATCGTATAGCATCTGGATTTTTTGATAAAATTAAGGATTTGAATGTTTAAAATGCCATTTTTGAGGACTTTTTTCTAGAACAAGGTATTTTACTAATAATTATGTTTAATTTTAAGTCTTTTTAATTGATTATACAAAAATGAAAATCCAAGTTTTGGCTTTCGGTATTGCCAAAGATATTATTAAGGATAGGGCACTCGAAATGGAGGTGAAAGATGGCATTTCCATTGTTGCTTTAAAGGCACAACTCTGTGAGCTGTACCCTGATTTTGAGCAACTCAGATCCCTAAATATTGCCGTGAATGCCGACTATCAAAATGATGATTTCATCCTAAGCGAAAAAGACGAGATTGTTATTTTGCCACCGGTTAGTGGAGGATAAGGTTTAAATTTAAAGCTACCGGTTAGCTTGAAGCTAACCGGTAGCTTTACAACAGCTTCTAGATAAATGATCGACATCCAATTAAAAGACCAAACCCTTTTGCCACAAGATTGTATCGACTTCGTTGCTTGTCCCAAAGCTGGGGGATCAAGCCTTTTTATCGGAACCGTCCGCGATAATACCAAAGGGAAGCAGGTGTTGCGTTTGGAATTTGAAGCATATGCGCCCATGGCAGTTTCGGAGATGAAAAAAATTGCCATACAGGTCAAGGAAAAATGGCAGGCCGAAAAAGTCGCGATACATCACCGGACAGGGACTTTGGCCATTGGAGATATTGCCGTCATTATTGCTGTAGCAACACCACATCGGAAGGCAGCCTTCGAAGCATGTGCGTTTGCCATAGATACCCTAAAAGAAACCGTCCCCATCTGGAAAAAAGAAATCTTTGAGGATGGCGAAGTTTGGGTCGCAGCGCATCCATAATATACACATTCCCCTTTGTTGCATTCACTCAATACGCAATGCTTCCGCCACTTCTTCTTCCCCAGACATTAATACCAAAAAGTATTCTCCTGGCATGATCTCCGGTACTTTGGCAAAAAGATCTAAATCGGATTCTGCATTTATGGATTCATAAAAAGTATATACATGATCTCCAAGTATATCTCGCAAATATAAATGATAATGCTTGGGCGTTTTATTGGTGTGGAGTACCCGTATATAATCTTTGGCCGGATTGGGATGGTATGTAAATGTCTTGTGTGTTGGCAAAAGTATACTATCCTGAGTATTGTGTTGATGACTTACTAAGGTTGTCGAGTCTTGAGCATAAAGCTGAATCCAAAAGACTGCTAGTATGAGGGGGAGTAATCTCATTTAAAATGGGTAGTTTTATGTTTGTATATGCAAGAGCTGTGTTTTGTAGTAGAGGCGTAATGTTTTCTGTCGATCAGTAATATTTGAATTTATTTGAGTGTGTGGCAAAATCGAAGGATAAAGCTTATCCCCAAGAATTCGCAAGCTCCCTTCTCAGAAAAAAGGAGGGCTGGGGAGGAGTTAGCTGCAACAAAGGCAAGTATATCCTTTTACATTCAATTTATAATTCCCCAGATATGTCACGTATTCAATTTATTTAATCCTGAAGCATAAATATAAAAAAATAATTTAGGAATATAACTGTTTTTGAGAATTATTCTAATAGATTTTCGTCCTGAAATTTTTTCAACGCATCCCAATGATTATTAGCAGCCATTTCCGCTTGCTTTTTCCAATTCCCAGGGTCAATATCCTTAAAGTCTACTCCTGCATTGATGAGTATTTTTTCTAGTGATTCAGTAGCTGTTTGGGCAAGCTGCTTCCACGAAGAAATACCCGCTTCATAAAGCAAGGATTCTGTTCGTACACTAATACCTTCAATTAATTTAAGGTCATCTTGTCTTACTTGCTGGGTGTCCATCATTCTAATGGCTAACTTTTCTACTTTTGTTATCGCCTTTTCTTGAATTTTCCCCGCCTCTTTTGGGCTATTAAGGGAACGTTGGTATTCAATCAGACCATCCCAGTTGCCCTTGGCTGCAAAACTGGCTTGTTTCGACCAACTGACCGGATCCTGTATTTTAAACCGAGGGCCAGCCTCATTTAATATTTGGTGTAACTTTTCGTGATCGCTAACAGCTAAATCCTGCCAGTTTTTCAAACCATTATTTCTGAGCAAGTTTTCTATGATCGGGCCGATTCCCTCAATGATTTGGAAATTACTTTCCTTGAATATTTGCGCATAGTCAAATCTTTGCTCATCAGCTTTAGGCTTGGGTGGATTGTTCAGCAATGCGTTGTGTTCTGTTTCCGAAATGTCTATTTCTTCTTCCTCTTCATGGTCATATGTTTTTTCGTTGTCAATAAATCTACCATTACCAACATTGTCTTCTTCGGTATGATCCCTGAATTGTAATGGGGGGGCCACGTGAGCATCAGGAGCTTTACCCGGCTTGTTTTTTTCAACATAAACAACTTTCTCGACAACCTCACGCTCTTGATTTTTGAGTGTGGCAATCTCTTTTTCCGCTTTTGTCAACTTAAGATGCAATGCGTCAAAATCTTGTTGTCTTAGTCCGATTTGGATCTTTCGTTTTTCCTTGATCTCGCCTTGCAGCTTTGCATAATTGGCTTTTAAAAGCTCATGTTCTGCCTGTGGAACCTGATGGCTGGTGTCGGCAAATCGTTCTTCAAGTTCCTGCTTTGCTTCTGCAAGGCTATTATAATTAAGTTCAAGTGTGTTAAAAGCATCTCTTTTTTCAAGGTAATCACTATAAATTTTTTCCTTTTCAAAATTGATGTTCCCAATTTCGTTTTTGAGACTAGACTCAATCGTTCTCAGTCCGGTAAGCTGGTTGTCTAACTCAAGAATCTGTTGCTTGAGTGTTGCACCCTTAAAAGCATAAAATCCAACCTAGCATCCAAGACACAAAAAGCATGGGGAGCAATTGCCAAGTACAGATGGTACATGCTGATAGGGGTAATAATGAAAAAAACATAAGTATTGAATCAATTTTGATTTGTCAAACTACCAGTATAGATGGTATGTTTTCCTTGAGAATATGTTGTTTTGGGCAGAATGAGTATTGGCTTTGTGTATAAACGAGACTATTCCCATTAGATGCGCTTAAGAGAAGCACGGGATATATTGATTTGATGGGACTGTCAATATAAATATACTGCAAAGTTACAAAGAGTCTACTGATTTTTATAATGCTTCAATGTTTTCTTTATCAGAAACATTGGACAAAGACTTTATTTGGATTGCTGCGCAGGGGCAGGCTGATCTACCCAAACAAATTTAACGGCCTCGAAGAAATCCGCATCCGTTAAGGTGGCAGGCTGTATTTCTGAGTCAATCTGAATTTGTATCGCTGGGATTTTATCTAGAAATAGGTTTTTAGAAAAGTGAGCACGGGCAAGGCCTAAATTTTCATGCGTACTCTCGTTCGGTTCGCCTTCAGTATACAATCCGATAATCTTGAGTATATTATTTTCGGTGTTTTTCGCAATTAATTTTGCTTTAAAGGAGCCGAAAGACTCGGAAGTTATGGGTCTGGGATCTGCCTTGCTGAACTGTAGGGGCGGTCTCTTTACAACAGTGCCGGGCAGTGCCGCTGTCACTTTCTCGATACCCTGTTCACAACAGGAGGCATTAACCCAGCAGCACATCCACCTGACACAAAACGCAAACCAAAGGGTCGTAATGAATAGGATGAACATTCCTCTTTTGTTCATAATATTGTCTATTTATTGTCTAATGTAGCATTGCAATGTATTGAGATTCATAATGCCATTACAACAAGCCCTCAAAAAGCCAATTCGCTAATGCCTGTCGATTATTCTCAAGGATAAAACGAGTCTGATCCGTAGGATTCCTGATATTTCCCAATTCAATATAAACCGTTGTGGGCTTTACTTCCCGAAGCATGTGAAGATCACGGGCAGAGACCGTGCCGGAGTACGCCCCACTTTTACGATGTTTTTTATACTTCGCAGCCAGCGCTTTCTGCATACTTTTGGCCAGTTTCTTCCCGTCCTTGCTGCCTGGATAGTGATAGAAAAATACATCGGTTCTGGCATTTTTACTCCTAGAATCGATGTGGATGGTGATAACCGTTTGGTCAGTGATGCCTTGTTTAAGGTGTTTTTCATACAGTTCATTAATGGAGTCGGAACGTTGGAGCAGCCGCTTCTTTTGACTGAGCGGAATCTTCTTATTGCCCCAGCAATATTCATCGACATCGCATTTAAGGTACTTACCCTCTCGCAATCCATCATCCGGATCACGGGTAATCATGTAGGCAATAGCGCCATGTTCCAGTAAGTTTCTCACCATTCTCAAGGAAATATCATAAGCATATTCGTCCTCACAAAGTTGTTTGGAACTTCGATCTCCCACAGCTCCCGGATCAGGGCCACCATGCCCACCGACAATATAGAAAACTTTACCCTGAAGCTTGTTGGTTTTAAGCGGAATGTAAGCATGATCTTTCCCAAATATGGGATAATGACGATAAGCTTTGCTGAGCAGTTTGTCTTTATTAAGAGTTTTATCCGCCGTTGATGTTTCCGTTGGTTTATCGGCAGGTTTATCTACTACTACTACTACTACTTCTTGAGGATTATCGTCAGGCCGTTCTGTTTTTAGCTTCTCCTTGAGCTTCCCGTCCACACAGTATAACTCATGAAAAGGCACCCAAAGGATATTGCTGTTGACAATGGTTTGTTGACGCAATTTTTTTTCTTTTAAAACCTCGTTATATTGTTTTATCCGAACGGCTTGTTTCCAGCCCTCTAGCCCTACAGTTGATCTGATACTTTTACCATTATAAGTATAAATCAAGACGGGTAAAAAATACTTTGTTCCTTCATTGAGTTGGGTTGTTCCTTCCTTGAGTTTATTCAAGATATAAAATTCACGGATGTTACAGTCATGCTCAAATAGCATGTATCTTTTCAGGAAGCTTTTCACATCATCTCCGGAATGGGCGGGCACCTTATGATAATAAGGCTTTTCGACAGTCGAAAAGGACAGGCATATAAATATGAAAAAGGTATAAATAGTAATACGCAAAGGTTGCATTTGCCGATTTTCTTTACATGAGCAGAATGGGGGCATAATTCGTTTCTGCCAGCAGTATGTTTAAACCAAAAAAGTTGTTTGGCAATTTTTGCAAAAGATAAACCCTTAAAGCGTATTTAGGTACGAGTTCTATAGGAACGGCATATCATTGCCAGAGATAAAATCTCTGGAACGCAAGAAGTGCAAAAATTGTCAAAACAAAAAAGTTGCCTTGTTTTCAAGTTGATCTTATAGCTCAAATATGCAAAAATTTAACCAATCTAAAAAATACAAACCCCATAAAATACCAGAATTAATAAAATTTTAATTAAATCCTTGAGCTTTCATGCCCACCATTATTCACGGGATCAAGCAACATATTTTATTTTTTATTGTTGAAAATAATGTATGCGGATGTGTAATAATTTCCTTACATTGTAAAAATTATGTTTCGATCTGCGCCCTAAAAAGAGATTTAAATAAGTGTTAGGTTGACTAAGTTATAAACTGCTAACCTGTCTGCGTGTCTTGCCAGGCAGGCTAGCAAATGCGTACTTTTTACCTTTTTACTTTAAATGAGTAACGATGAAAAAACACAGAGGAATAGTTTGGTTCAGACAAGATTTAAGGCTTCATGATAATGAAGCGTTGACAGATGCCCTGAAATGTGTCGAAGAGGTGATTCCTATTTATATTTTTGATGAACGGGTATTCCGGGGGGAAACACGCTTTAATTTTGCAAGAACGGGTAAATACAGGGCAAAGTTCATCATCGAAAGTGTCGAGGATTTAAGGAGAAACCTTAGAAGACATGGCTCTGAACTCCTCGTGCGGGTAGGAAAACCAGAGGAAATCCTATTCGATTTGGCCAGAGAAGCCAAAAGTAGTTGGGTGTTTTGTAATCGGGAAAGAACCTTAGATGAGATTAGGGTGCAGGATGCGCTAGAGCGTAAATTGTGGTCTATAGGCCAAGAAGTCCGTTTCTCTAGGGGAAAAATGCTCTATTATACCCAAGATTTGCCCTTCCCGGTAACGCACACACCGGATATATTTACCAGTTTTAGAAAAGAGGTAGAAAAGATTGTTCCCGTCAGGAAGCCGCTCCCGGTGCCCGAAGACTTTGGGAGGTATACGATGGAGGTTGAACCGGGGGATATGCCGGTATTGTTGGATTTTGGCCTTGAAGATTTTGTGCCGGATGAAAGAGCCGTGATCCAATTCACCGGAGGGGAGACGGCTGGGTTGAGGAGATTGCATTATTACATCTGGGAATCTGAGCAGATTTTGCACTACAAAGAAACCCGAGATAGCTTATTAGGAGGAGATTTTTCTTCCAAATTTTCGGCTTGGCTTTCACAAGGGTGCTTGTCGCCAAAGATGATCTATCACGAAATCAAGCGATTCGAATCGGAACGAAAAAGCAATAAATCAACCTATTGGCTTTTCTTCGAATTACTATGGCGGGATTTCTTCCGACTCATGGGTAAAAAGCATGAAAATAACATCTTTCTGAAAGGAGGGACAAAACAGCAAGTTAATCCAGACCTTACGGATAATTATGATCTTCTGAATTTATGGATTGAGGGCAGAACAGGTCTACCGTTTATTGATGCCAACATGAGGGAACTAGCCTATACCGGCTACATGTCCAATCGGGGCAGGCAAAATGTCGCCAGTTTTTTGGTCAAAGACTTGGGGGTAAACTGGCAAATGGGTGCCGCTTATTTTGAATCCCTCCTGATTGATTACGATCCTTGTAGTAATTATGGCAATTGGAATTACATTGCAGGAGTGGGCAGCGACCCGCGAGAAGATCGCTATTTCAATATCCTTTCCCAAGCCAAACGCTACGACCCGAAAGGTGCATACATCAAGCATTGGCTGCCTGAGTTGCAAGCCGTTTCTGAAACGAAAATTCATCAACCGGATACTTTAACGGAAGCGGAACAGTATGCCAGTAAGGTCATGATCGGGGCGGACTACCCGAAGGCGATGATTGATCCTGCAAGGTGGGGATAATAAGCTCACGGTTCTCTGATAAATCCCGTGAAAGTCTGAACCATGATTCACCTGATTTGCTGATTTTCTTCGGTCAATTTTCAATTGACCTCTATACCAAGTTATGCTACTAGACATTTTGAAAAATTCGCTTACAATATTAATGGTGCCGGTACTAAGTACCTCTAAAATTATAATGGATAATTCTTCTACAAATGGTATCGGTACTACGTACCTTATCCTAAGTAATAGCTCTGTAAGAGCGGCACCATTTGTAGAAAAACAATATCACCTTTTTAAGAGGTACAGCGTACCGACACCATTACAGATTGAATTTTGTCCAGTAGTATGATACCAAGTCTATTTTCACAAGCATTCC
>JAHDGC010000066.1:12964-15496 GCA_020627865.1 Saprospiraceae bacterium
CAAGAGTATTTGATAGAAAATGAATTGGCAACTTAAAAAACTTGTAATTATACTAAGAACCACATATGCTACACGAACAAACAACTATAGTCTGCAAAGGAAAAATCCTCGATTTAGCCACCTGCAAAGTAATGGGCATCCTCAACATAACGCCAGATTCTTTCTATACCGGTTCAAGGATAAAAGGAGAGGAGGCTATTTTAAGAAAAGCAGAACAAATGCTGGAAGAAGGATGCAGCATCATTGATGTGGGCGGCATGTCTTCCCGCCCCAGTGCAGCCATGGTTTCCATAGAAGAGGAATTACAGCGGGTGATACCAGCCATAACCATTATATCCAAACATTTCCCAGAAGCCATCATCTCCATAGATACTTTCCGTGCTGCGGTGGCCAAAGCGGCTGTCGAAGCAGGGGCGAGCATCGTCAACGACATCGCTGCCGGAAATATGGATGACCAAATGTTTAAAACCGTTGCAGCTTTGCAGGTGCCTTATATCATGATGCACATGCAGGGAACACCCGCAACGATGCAACAAAACCCACAGTACGAAAACCTTATTACGGACATCCTTGATTTTTTCGTATGGAAAATTGAGCAATTGAGAACATTAGGTATCCTAGATATCATCCTTGATCCCGGTTTTGGTTTTGGGAAAACCTTACAACACAATTATCAGCTCCTCCGCTTTCTGCATTGCTTTAAATTGCCGGGATTGCCGCTACTAGCAGGCGTCTCCAGAAAATCCATGATCTATAAATTGTTAGATACGTCTGCCGAAAAGGCCTTAAATGGTACGACCGCATTGCATATGCTTTGCCTTCAGGAAGGAGCTAAGATCTTGAGGGTCCATGATGTTGCACCAGCCGTTGAGTGTATCCGCCTTTGGGAATATTATCGAGAAATCCCAGTGGACATGTCATCAATGTAGTAGATGTGAAAAAAATGCATTATATTTACTGCTATTAACAAACAAACAGCTTATTTCTTGGATCAATTAACCGAAGATAATATTAAAATAGCCGCGCTGAAATTCCTAAAAGCCTACTATAAATTCAGGAATAGGGCAGGGAAGACGGAAGCCAGTTATGATATGCAAACGGATAAGGGTATCATTGCTGATGGACACTTGCGTTTCCAGAAAGAAGATAACAGCTATTTCTTGGCTACCTTCGAGGCAAGCTCACTGGATAAAATCGAGGAAGTACAGTTCAAATTGTTGACCAATGTCCTGTTCTGGGACAGCCTTGCGGCGGGGAGTTTAATTGCGGCGTTTTTATTCAGTTTTGGTTATTACAACGGGCAGTTTACCGTAAACCAATTGGGTGTTATTGGGATGATCTCTTCGCTTGTGGTTATCATTGTTCTGGTTGCTTTGCTGTATTTTATCTTCTGCCGAGGATTCCGGAAGTATCGTTATATTTATGCTGCGGAGCAATTTAAACAATATAAAGCCGATGACCAATGGATTGCTTTAGGCGAGAATGTTTTCCCTTTTTCTGATGATCCTTATTTTCAGGAATTGAAAAAACAGTGTATTTACAATGGCTTTGGTTTGATGATCATAGATCGGGAATTGGATGCACATCTGTTGATTACGCCTTCGCGTAATGAGATGTTTGCAGGAAAAAGGCAGGAACTAAATTTCAGTAATGCAGATGGCGAAGTGGCCAATGCATCAGAGACAAAAAAGAAATCTTGGCGGGCTTTGTTGCCTAAATTCCAGTTGCCTAAATTCGGAATGGGTTCTGCTGACTTGTCCCGTTATCAATCCTCTACGATGCTTCAGGTAATTTTATTTACCATTTCTCTAGCACTTATTTCTGGTATTTTTTATAAAGAAGTTACGGATACGGAGCTTCGATACGTTAATGAAAAACAATACGAAGAACACTTGAAGAAGCGTGCTGCTCAGGCTAAAAAGGAACCCTTGGACATCGGGAAATTAGAAGGGGATGAGGTACTTCCTTTTGAAGAAATTCCGGATTCTTACATTGATGAAGCTTTTAAAAATAAGCACAATATCAGGCAGTTTGCAGAAGAGGTGCCGGAAACGCTCGCAGATGCATATACAGGAGCGAAGGGTGGTATAGCAGAGATTTTTGTACCAAAATCTGGAAAGTCTCCGGTCTTTATTGCTTCCGATAATGAAGCTGCTGCTGTTTTTGATTGTGAAAGAATTTATAATTTTACGGGTAGAAAATACATTATACAGGCGGCAGAATATTCGAGTTTTAATAATGCTCGACAAAAGATGCGTACCCTGAAATCAGATGGGTTCGCTGCCAATTGTTTATGGTTGGGCTGTTTCTCCGGTAAGAAAGATCGCTACGTCGTTTTTGTAGATTTACTCCAAAATGATGAGGCTGAGGCGCGGAGCTTGTTCCGTAAAATTACTACAAAAATGAAGCGGTCAAAAATAAAAACGGATAACTTGAAGATCAGAAAACTTTCAAAATGATACATTTCCCAAAATCTTAGGCAAATTAAAGTTAATAAATGCACATTTTGGCTAAATATTTTTTCACTAGACA
>JAHDGC010000067.1 GCA_020627865.1 Saprospiraceae bacterium
CTTCTTCGTCGCTGCGATTTCTGACCCTCTAAAGCGGGTATAAATATAGTTACAACTATCATAAGGCTCGTTGGTTACGTAAATATAATGCTGACCTCCATAAAAGAGTGGCAGTGGGGCAGTCTGAGGCTCGAGTTCCAATAAAAATTGCTGAGCAGAAGGATTCCAAATCATATCCCTACAGATTTCTTGATCATTATCGTATTGAATCTCGTATGTTTCAGCAACATTCTCAATTGTTTTGGTATAAGTAGAGTTTTCTCCCCAGAAAATATTCAGCCTTTCTCCGGTTTCTACATCAACAGCATATCCTGGGAACCAGCCCATCCCCATAAGGGGCAGACCATCTTCGTCCAATTCACCATCAGGATCAGCCTTCCCGTCACCATCACTATCTGTTTTACCAACAGAAGGCACTCCCCGAACATCAAAGTTAAAAATACCATCATTAATACCATGAGCAGCAGCAATTTCTGGATCCAACTCTGTATCAACCTTTAGTTGTTCCACCAAATTTTGATCTGTATAGAAAACATTGGCCGTTTCGACAACCACACAACGTGACCACTTGGACTTGTCCGAAGTAAAGATAATATCGACATTATTCAAATCCGCCATGTCCATTCCTGTATTGGCAATTCCGTTGGTTTGTGTCCGATCGGTAAAAGCAGGCGTAATATAGCGATCGAAAACGCCACTTCTCCAATTACACATTTTATAAGGATAGAATAAATCATCCCCTAAATTTGTGAGGGTTGCTGTTGGATCAAAACGCCACTCA
Source organism: Saprospiraceae bacterium (assembly GCA_020627865.1). Lineage (GTDB taxonomy): Bacteria > Bacteroidota > Bacteroidia > Chitinophagales > Saprospiraceae > JAHDGC01. The sequence goes on from JAHDGC010000067.1 coordinate 782, forward strand.
GACTGACCAAAATTCCCTTCAATAAAAGTATGTAAAGATTCGGCTCCTTGGATGGGCGAGGCTCCATTTGATACGGCAGTAAACCACCTTGAGCCATTAGGGTCAAGATACTCCAGCTCAAAACCTATAGCACCATTTTCCTTATTCTGCTCAGAACAATCACATAAACATTCATCTAAAGCGGTATTGAAAGAATTCCCACCAACGTCACAGCCAACCTGATTCAGCGAAACAGAAAATCCAAATTCTGGCACCAATTGTTCATTCAAATCCTTGAGGCCTTTATTAGAGCGAATAACTTCTCCTGTGTTTTCATTCATGACCTCCCACCATGCACTATTATCATCCAGCTCATCATCGGAGAGATCATTATCCACAATTCTAAGGGTAAACTTACCCGACTGCGCATGCAGTGGATCGTATATCTTCACACCAATCGGACTGAAACCAGGTTCATAACTGATTCGTCCATCAAAATTATTTCCATCCTCTAAAATAGCGTTTCTGGTCTCGTCAGAGATTCTAAGGAAATTATTCCCAGCACCGTGTCCATCAACTCTGGTAACGACGGTTCCATCTCCATAAGCTACCTGAAGATTTTGATATAAGGTAGGCCTCGGAATAACAGTATGTCTTACAATATTTCTACGCCCTTCCAAATAGCCATATCTTTGACCAATTTCCAATTCTGTATCATAATCTAGGTAATTATTATAAGCATAGGATATTGCCAGATAGTAATATTTCTTATGGTTGATCAGCCTACGGTTTGTTCCTTGTGCAAATTGATCCTCCTTAATCTGGAAACTGTGTTGAATTCCTTGGTCTAAGCCTTCAACCTCAAGTTCCGGCACCCAGATTTCCTGTGTAGAATTTGGATCTTCGACAGAACTCCAATTATAGATTTTCGTCACGCTATTCTTAACATCACACTGGAAAACCAATCTGGCTTGTTCTGGATCATCTAGTTGACTGGCACTAACAGTCTCCGAGGCCAATTGGAAAACCTTATATCCTTCAAATTTAAAAGAACGCTCATCTTCCGTTAGTGGTTCACTAGTAATAGGATCATTTTCAGGAGAACGGAAGTCTACTGCACTATAACTCTCTGCATAATTATTAGAAAGCAAGGAGTCATTAGATAGAATACAAATAATCTCTTCATCCAATTCAAGCCAATCTAAATCTGGCGCATCGGGGCCATCCGTCAACTCAAAACAGTTATCAAACAAGGACTGAGCGACATCATCCGCAAATTGCAATGAGGTAATATTCGGGCATGGATGCGGAACATCCGGCACCCAAACCACTCCGATAATCAACTCATTAATGGCACCTGGTTCTAGTGTAAAAGGCCCAGAGGCTTGAACCGTCCGGCGGTCTCCCTCCACTGCATTCACAGAACACATAGACCAACCATTAGGGTCATCGGGGTCATCCGTATAGGCATAGTTAATAACGTCAGTACTAATCGGGTTATATCCTGTTCCTCCATTAGTAAAGTTTGTTCCATACCTCCATTTCCCAGAGAGATAATTGTAATACTCATCCGCACTATTCGGATCTGTAGTATTCGGATCGTGATTTCCTTGTCCTGAATTATTATAATAAGTAAAAGAAGACATTCCTAGCTCGTTAAAGTTTTCATCTACCGGCCCTCTAAAATAATCTACCCCAAGAATAGGCACCCGATCACAATACGTATTTACCCCACCATCACAAGCACAACCCGTGGATCCATCAAGCGCATCCATATTATAAACATAGGCCATACTTCTAGTCGTATCACAACCGATAAAATCATCAGAACTACATCCCAGATCGGGGTCAACCCACATGGCGAAGAAGGTTTCTCTAATATCCTCCGTTGCCCGGTTAATCAGCTTATACCGCTGAAAAGTCATATCATTAATTTCATCATTGGTCTGGTATGAGAATGCCTGTACCTGAACTTCCATCTGAATCTGATTTCCTTCGGATTCTGTATGGGTATTTCCGGCATCGTTATACACCCAAAAGATCATTTGATCTGGATATTGAGGATTTTCATTGCATCCCCTAATTTCAATAACCGGATAATCTCCAAATTCTGGATTATAAATACCATCTCCATCTTCATCCCAGAAAGACCCCATTCCTCGGCCAAACCTATTTTCTGGTACATTGAAACCGTGAATTTCTTCAAAGTATTCATTTCCACTTGCTGGCCATCCTAAGATGTTCCTAGGGATACTATCCACGGAATAGTCATAATTAGGATCATTTTGCGCCCTACGTATATTAGCAAGATGCAAGTCTATTTCATCTGCATATACTTCAAAGAACTTACTCCAATTCCCACAAGTCTGCGCATCCGTGGTTCCGGTTTCATCAAGAGCTGTGTCCGGATCATCCTCCCTTAATGGGCCAGGCCAAAAGTCTGTATTTCCGGTAAACCCGTAGGTTTTTGCTGCAAGCTTTAGATTCCCTCCGGGGTCAAAACCTCCCAACCATACAGAACCGGCAAAGATAGAAGACACTTCATCTTCCCCGGGTGGAACATTGGGAACAACATACTTCCCATCAGAGCCATTCCACCAAACATCTCCATTTAAAGAAAGCGTAGCCCTGACGTTATTAATCGGAATAACGCTACTTCCGACCCTTCTCATCCCCTGTTCTATGGTTGCAGAACCAGTAGAACAATCAGACCGCAAAGAGGCTTGCGTATTTGTATTTTGCGTACTAGTATTGGGCTTGTTACTACCTCTATTTGGGTTTTCTTTAGCCTCGACAATATTGGCTAATAAAAACAAGCAGGCCAATACCAGTAATAATTTTGATTTATACATGGTTAAAATTTTTTAAGCCTATTTAATATTAAAATTCGAATAAAGCTCCAAGATAAATTCTTCTTGGCCTACTATAATTATTGTAATTTGCCTGTCTAATCTCATAAAGCAATCTATCCGATTCTGGGAATACCGCTTGGCTAAAAGCATCAATTCCGACATCAGAAGCCAAATATCCATCATCATCAGGAGAACCTGTATACGGATAGACATTGATTACATTTTTCTGATTAAGCAAATTCTGTATTCTGAGATAGACATTCAGGTTAAGCGGGGTCTTAGCATCTGGCTTGGACAAGCGGAAATTTTTATCCACTCTAAGATTTACGGTAAAGCTCCAAGGCTTCCGAGCACCATTAATCGCACCATTAATCAAATCACCTGATAAAACATCAGGTTCAACAGTAGCACTGTACGGACGGCCAGAAACTATCGTACTTTGTAAATTCATACCCGCACTCTGGAAAATATTCTTACCAAATAACCTCGGGCCATTGTATTTCTTGCCCGATCCATACCGGTAATCAATACTCGTAACAAGACGGTGTCTTTCATCGAAAGAGAATGGATTGATAATTTTCAAGTTTCCTCTACCGGTCAAACCTCTTGCAGAACTCACATCAGACCCCGTACCGTCTGCAAATTGTAAGGTATAATTTGCACGGAATGAAATATTTCCGGTTCTTCTGAGATCATACTGGAAAGTAAATCCTTTTACAGTACCAAAATCAACATTCCCGTAAGTTTGATACTCTCCTAAGATCGCAACGTTTTCGAGAAGCACCTGCTGGATCATATTCCTCATTTCTTTATAATAAGCTGCGATCTTCAAGGCAGAAGAGTTCGTCAACTTTTGCTGGAACCCAACCTCGTAGTCAATAGTCTGTTCTGGTCTCAGGTTAGGATTATTGAATGGGCTATTTTCAGTACCATCTCTCTCCTCTTCCCAAAAATAGTAATTCAGTGGCGTCGCGATGGTATTACTTGGAGGTCTTTGCGAAAGAATATCATAATGCGCAAAGAAATTCGCCACATCAGAAATCGGGAAAGAAAATGCCAAACGAGGCATAAAATTAATCTGAGGCTTATAATCTTCAAAAGAATCTTCAATATTAAAGTCATCTTGCTTAATCGGATCATCGTTAGGATTGAGCTCCTGATTGTTCAAAAAAGGAATAGGAGCCGTATCCCCGAATATCGCGCTACCCGTATTAACTGCCGTTCCATTTGCATTATACCATTGATCTCCATCTCTATAGGCCTGAGGCTCAAATGAATCTTCCCCATTTACATAGACTTTAAAATCATCACCAATTGTTCCAGGTCTACTTGCCGTAATATTGTTATTGCCCAGATTAAAGAAATCATTGGCAGACATGATCTCGTATAAGGAATACTTATCTTTCAGTACTTTGGTATTTGCATCATAGCGATCTACACGAAGCCCTAGCCTAAAAATTACATCCTTAAGCTTAAATTTATCCTGAATATAAGCGGACATATAGATAGGCTTGTTTGGAGCAACCGTATACGAACGGTGTTGTCTACCGTTTTTCGTATAAGTATCTGTAAAGAAATCTTCAAAGGTGGCATCTCCACTCAATTTATTGCCCAGATAATCATAGCCATAGTAATTAATCAAATCATAAGTAATCAACTCTTCAGCATTAAACATATCTAAGCTGAGTTGATCTGGCCTGAGTGCATCTGCGAAAACATACTCATCAGTAGATACCCCTAACGCTGTCCGAACTTCCTGATAAAAACTACCATCATCTTCTTTAATCAACTGGCCATAAATCGGGACAGTACCAGTTACTGGGGTAATTCCCAAGCTATCTACCTCAACCCAAGTGAACTCTTCATCCGACTCTCCTATTATTTTACTCCTATCCACACCATTGAAGTGAATATTATCATAAGCATCGGCCGCAGTCCATAACTCAATAGGACTAATTTGCCACAGTCTGTTAATCCTTTGCTCAAAGAAAACCCCAAACTGAATAGCATGGCTACCCTTATCTGACCCACCCGGCATCAAATCAAAAGAACTGGAAAAATTAGCCGTAATGATATCATCCTCTCTCTTCCTTGATAAGTTATACACCCAATTGATATTATTATGAAGCTGCCCTGCCCCAAAGTATAAAGAGGATATATTACCATTGGTTACAGGTAAATCAAATTCGTTTGCGGCATCTGCATAAAAACCTTTATTGTAGGCTGCGATCCCAGTATTAAAAGTGGAAGGTTCATAATTGAGAAAAACTTCTCCATCATCGGCATGCTCCCAGCCAACCAAGAAGCCTGAATCATCAATAATCGGATCAAATACAGGGACGGCATTATAATTCATCACGCCCGCGTGTCCGTAGCTAAAGTAATCATCTTTAAAATTAGAGTCCTGTACCAATCTATTAAACCTTTCGAATCCTCCTTGGATGGTATAGGACGCATTTCTGATGATTGCATCTTTTCTCACCGGATTACCTTCTTCATCTAAAATATCATCTGATGCCCCTAATCTATGCCGGAACCTGAAAATCCCCCTATAACGAGTATCGTGTTCTATAGGGTTATTATGTGTATTGAACAAAAGCCAGTTCCGACCTGTAGTACTTCCTCCTCCTGGCGTAAACTTATCGCGTTCATCATTATAGGAACCCGTAAAAGAAATATCTATATTTTTAGACAGTCGGGCATCTAACTTTGCCGTAAGATCCAAGCGGGTATTTTCTTCATTTTGCCTGTAAGGAATGGTTTCTACATCATCCTCAGTCAACAGCGTTCCTGCGGCAACAGGATCTCCTTCTACAACCGAAACAACAGGCGTCTCGATAAGTGCATCCCGCACCTCATCCTTCAATTTATAGATTGGGATAGCTGGAGGATCATCATCCTTCTGGTACAAGTACTGTCCGGAAAAACGAAAACCGAGAATAGACTCTCCTGATTTTTTCTTAATAATCGGGCCACTCAGGTTAGCACTCGCAAGGTTATAACCGAAATTATCCAAGAATTCGGATGTTTCTAATTCAAGCCCTCCCGAAAATTTATTGGAGGGGCCTTTTGTAGTAATCGAAATGATACCACCCGTCACATCCCCATATCGAGCTTCAATTCCTCCGGTGATTACCTGAAGCTGATCTATCTCTGATTGAGGAAGTAAGTTTCCAAAAACACGAATACCATCAATGTAAACATTCGTCGCATTATCTCTAGATCCCCTGATGGTTACATCATCCCCTTCATCCGCTGCTGCTAACCCTGCCGTCTGTGCAGCCAATGCATTAATATCTTTTGTGGGGAGATTCCGGATTTCTTCTGCGGTTTGAATTCCTCCAGAGGTTGTATTATCTGCCTCGATCAAAGGCACTTTATACTCAATAACGATTACTTCATCAAGCGTAACCCCCTCATCTCCTCCACCGAGTTTTATATCCAGCTTATTGTCTTGACTTGCCTTCACCACCACACCCGTAATTTTGTTAGTAGGAAAACCAACATAAGAGCATTCTACATCATAGGTACCGGGGTCTACATCCATTTTGTAATTTCCGTCAAAATCAGTGCTTGTTCCACTGATATATACGCCTGCTTTGTAAAGAACTACATTTGCTCCGATGAGTTCTTCACCAGTTTCTGTATCCGTTGCCTTTCCACTCAGCGATGTCTGAGCAAAGGCAAGAGAACAGCACATTAAAAATAGAAGTGTAAGTAAAAAATAACGTGTCATAAACATTAATTTAGAATTTGACGAAAATTAAGTTTTTCGACTATACTATTCTTAGGTAATAATTGTAAAGTTCGATTCTCCTATATAGTCTTGATTATATATAAAGTCACAATGTTAAGAAAATTAACATATTTATCAAAACAAATTAATCTTATAAAACAAATTGAAGAACAATAGAATATATTAATTGACTAAAAAAAGACATTTTAATAATATGAAAGTGATATTTCCAAATATATTTATTAGATGTCTTCAAAGAGCTATTCTCCAACCCTGACAAGCAAATTAGATAATATTATATAACTCTTGATACCATATTTTTAAGAATAATCAGGTTTTTAATTTTAGAAAAACGTAGAAACGCAATGCATTGTGTTTCTACGTTTTTTTACCAATTACCTTTACCCCAATATTTTTTGAATTAAGGTTTCTGCCATTTTCCGCTTGGATTCATGAGTCCAGCCAGCGACATGTGGGGAAAGGATTACATTTTCATAGGTATATAATTCCTTGTACATTTCGTTTTCCCTTTCGGTAAATGTCCTCGGTTTTTCATTTTCAAAAACATCCAGACAAGCCCCCGACATTTTTCCCGATTTAAGTTCGGCAATCAAATCATCTGTGTTCACAACATTTCCCCTTGAAGTATTTATCAAGATGAAGCCCTGCCGACATTTTTCAAAGAAATATTTGTCTGCCAAATGAAAAGTCTCTTCAGTCAATGGCAAATGCAAACTAATGATATCTGCATTTTGAATAAGTTCTTCAAAGGAAGTTTCTTTCACATAAGCCAATCCATCCCCAAAACCTGTCTTATACTTATCATAAGCCAATATATTGACCTCCAAACCACACAACCGTTTCGCGAAAGTGCTCCCCGTATGCCCGAAACCAATGATGCCAACCGTTTTTCCTACAATTTCAAACCCCCGATTGGCCTCCCGCTGCCAGACCTGCTGCCGGACTTCCCGATCACAGCGGCACAGATTATTCGCCAAGGCCAACAGCATCCCTAATGCATGCTCCGCAACAGCATTTCGGTTTCCCTCCGGAGAATTATAGACGCCGACTCCTTTTTCTTTGGCATATTCCAAGTCTATGATTTCCAGACCTGATCCTAAACGGCCAATGAATTCCAATCGGGTTCCGGCATCTAACATGGCTTTATCCATGAGGATTTTGCTGTTTATGATAATGCCATCAAATTCAGGGATGACTTTGCGAACAGTTTCCAATCTGATTGCTGGATCATAGGTGACTTCGTATCCCGCTTGGCGAAAGGTTTCTAGTAAAATGGGATGAACGGTGTCCGTAATGAGTATTTTTTTCATTTTTCTTTGTTTTGTGGAAGCTGGGAGCTAGCTTCGCTCCCAGCTTCCACAAAAGTAAGTTCAATTTCCATATTTTCAGAATAGCTTTATCTTTGGAGATAAATTGAATTTTAAGATCATATGAAAAAAACAATCTTCTTCTTTCTGGTACTCGTTTTTTGCTATGCCTGCGAAAGTGATGTTCCGCAAAAGCAGTCACCGCAAACCATTTTTGCAGAACTATTTGTGCGCTACCTCCAAAATGAAAGCGCCCTCAAAACAGAAGCAACATTCAAGGAAGGTAAGGACGCTTCGACGGCAACATGGAAAGAATTTACCGATGGTGTGAAGCTGGATGGCCAATTTATGAAATTTAAAAATCACAAAGATAAACTCATGCGCTACCAGCTCAAATCCAGAAACAAGTATGCAGGCCAGTATACTTTTGAGGTAGCAGATCAGACGCTTAAAGATTTTAAGGTTACTTTAGGCATGACCGATATTAAAAATTTTCAGGTGGATAATCCGATTATCCCCAAAAAGGGGATGCGCCTGAGTTGGGATGGGGATGCTTTGCAAGAAGATGAAAAATTAGTATTACTCTTTAGTGATGAAAATAATAAGGCTTATAGCTGCACGATTACGGGACCGACGCCAAAAAGTGAAAAACAAATCAGCCCTGCCATCTTACCGGATATGATTCCTGGAAAGGGACAATTGTATCTTGTCAAGAAAAAACAGGTCCAACAAAATGGGAAGAATCAGCAAGTAAATGGGAATATTGAGTTTTACACCAATAGTAAGGAGATTGTGGTAGGGAAATGATCAGGTATCGAATAGATCATCTAGTGTCAGGACATTATGAATGAGGCCCAAGCTATGTTGATTTTGCTTCAGACCAAAAGTGGTTATCATAGCCCAGTTTAGTTGCTTTTTTGTTTTTGTCGCTGCTCTGAAAATAGATTGTTTTTCCCTTAGCACTTCCGCATAGTGTTTATCAATAGCAAAGGACTCGTTATAAAACTTGATTTCAAAGAGATTAATGATATGATCGTTTCTGTCAATCAATAAATCAATTTGCGTTCCTTTTTCAGCACCGGAACCTTTCTTATAAAAAGAAGAAGACAAAGAATAAACACCGCCAATGCCCAATGCTTTTTTAATCTGTGGAATGTGCTTCATGCAAATATTTTCAAAAGCATAACCACTCCAAGTTTTATAATGTTGCGCCTGCCTGCGAGACGTAGTCAGGCAGGTCTCGCTTAGCCGTATCCATACGTCGTCACCTTCATGGATTTTATCTTCGATAAATTGTAGATAGAACAAAGAATATTCATCTGTCAAACGATATAACTTTTCTTTCTTTTTTTTATTAAAAGCATAATAAGAAGAGATAAAGCCAGAATGTTCGAGTTCCTCCAACACTTTTGTTAACCCTCCTCCATTCGTGAGCTTGCTCTTGTCAACCAACTCTATCCGAGTCAAGCCTTTGCGGCTCTTTGATAATATTTTTATTACAATAATATGATTCTCTGCATTGGCAAAAAGAGAGGGATAAAGTCGGAAAAATTCTTGCTTTAGTAAGCCATTTTTTGAAAAACAGATTTGTTCAATATTCTGTGCCGCACTTTTTCCCGATTCTACAGCATTCAAATAATGCGGAATACCACCCATTGCCATATAAATTTGCGCGATTTGATAACGATCAAAATATATCTGGCGGTTTTTCAAATAAGCTTCCGTTTCGCTCAACACAAAAGGAGATAAATGAATACGTTTAGTGATACGATTATGCAAACCACCAGTATGATTAACCACTTTTTGAATCATCCATGAAGTCGCAGAGCCACAAATAACAACAACAATATTTTGCTTGACGGCCCAACTGTTCCAAAAAAAGCCCAATGCCCGCAAAAAGCCAGACTTTGCCGTTGCCAACCAAGGAACTTCGTCAAAAAATACAACCTGTTTCCTATTTGTTTGTCGTTTTTCTAATAATTTAATTAACAAGATAAAGGCTTCCATCCAGTTGTTTGGAGTCTGTATAGGCAACGGACTTTCTATAATTTTACCGATTTCATAGCTAAAGTTAATTAGCTGCTCCTCTTTTGATGCATTTTGTGTTCCCGTGATTTCAAAATCAATTTGATCTTTAAAAACGGATTGTATTAAGAAAGTTTTGCCCACACGTCTTCGTCCCAACACAGCAATCATTTCCGGTTGTGGGGAGTTTAGCGCCTTCTTCAAAATGGCCTGTTCCTCTTTTCTTCCGACAATTGGTAGATTCATGATTACAATAGTAACAAGATTAAGCGAGTTATACAAATAATAACTCGCTTAATCTGTACTAAATAGACTACATTAAGCAGTTTATATAAAAAATAAGTCGCTGAATCTATCAATTTTCATATAGATTCAGCGACTTATCTCTGTCAGAAGATCAAAAGTCCCGACTTTTTCTACTCCACAATCACCTTCTCCAAATAAGGCTCCCCTTCCACCATGACTTTATAATAATAGATACCTGTTGGTAAAGTTGATACCGCTTGCTGAAACTGATAAGTGCCTTTTGTCTGATGGCCACTAAAAATCCGCTGCACCAACTGTCCTGTTCCATTTATCAAGTCAACAGAAACATTGCCACTAGTCGTTAAGGTATAGGCAATCACTTGAAGCTCCGAAGCTGGATTCGGTAATATTTTTAGCGAAATATTTTCCTTTAGGGTAAGCTCCTCCAAGCCCGTCAGCGGAAATTCTGGGGCAGGTTCTGGCGCATCAGCCAAGCTCGGGGCAGGGTTATCTGCCAGCTGTAGGAAGTTATCTCCGGCGAGGGTATACCAAGATTCTGCCTGAAACTCTTCGGAAGTGGGTTCATATTTCGTGGTCACCCAATACCAATCTGACTGCGCCCGCTGATCATCTAAATCCAGTACGACATAGCCGTGATTAGAAAAATCGACAAACTTCCCGTGTGGATTTAATAAAAGGGCAAATTCTGGCAAAGATTCCAAAGGAATCGGCAATTCAATATCTACATCATCCAGATTGTGGGAAGTAATACTCGGCGAAACACATTCTACGGCTACGGCTCCATTTCCTGTATTTTGGTCATAACCTTCTCCTGTTTCTGGATCATAAGGTACTTCCGGCATAAGGGTAATATCCCCAGCAAGCCCGATGTGAAGATCGCCCGTCATAAAAACGACATCATCAATCCCCAAACTATCAATAAACCCAACAATTTTCTCCCGTTCAGCGGGATACCCATCCCAAGCATCGAAATTGTCTAATAAATCCAGTGTATTCAAAGGGGAAAAAGCAACCTGATTTCCGATGACTTTCCATTTTGCAGTAGAACTTTCTAAGGCATCTAAAAACCATTCCCTTTGAGTATCTCCCAAAATGGTGCGATCTGGGGCATAGAAGTCAACATCAGTGGTATCTGTTTGCATATCTCTCCCTTCATGACGGGTATCCAACATGATAATATCCGCCAAATTGCCATAGTTAAACTTCCGATAAACCTTTTGGGTTGCTAAACTCGGATCTTCCCTTATGGGCAACCATTCAAAATAGGCTTGTCGGGCTGCTGCTTTCCGTTCCGCATAATCCCCTTCCGTAGCATCATCGTGGTTCGCCGCACCGAATTCCCAAGCATTGTTGACAATTTCATGATCATCCCAGATGCAGATAGCCGGATGTTGCTGGTGTACCCTGAATAGATCATGATCTAGCCTATAAAAAGCATACCGACAACGGTAATCCTCTAGCGTCAATATCTCACTAGAAGGGAACACCTCCGCCCTTTCAGGTATTCCATCGTCTCCACTACCGGATTCATAAATATAATCGCCCAAAAATAGAACCGCAGCCAAATCGTTCCGGTCTGCAATTCGGCTATAGCCATTAAAATAACCAGAATTGTACCTGCTGCAAGTAGCCACAGCTATCCTTAGTTTATCAATATCCCCATCCGGTGCCGTCCGAGTCCTCCCCGTAGCAGAAGGAATGCCATTTTTATGGAAACGATAATAGTAAGTGGTATTGGGATCAAGGTTTTCCAATTCAAATTTCAGGGTGTAATCTCGGTCGTCATTGGTGGTTGTCGTTCCTGTTTGGAGGGTATTGATCATATCCGGATCGGAAGCGACCTCCCATTCAATCGTTATATCGGTTCCCGCTTCACTTTCCTCCGGCGTCACCCTTGTCCAAAGAATCACACTATTGGGCCAAGGATCACCAGAAGCAACCCCATGACAAAATGGGAATAATCCTGATGGGCAATCGCCACATTGACCATAAGCAGATAATGTGGTTATTACCAAAAAAAATAGTAGTACATATCTCATAAAAGTAGATGTTTTGTGATCTTTTCTAAATTCAAGCTTTAAATATATGAAGAATGGCCTGATTATTTATCATAATAGCCCGCACCTGATTATATTTGTGCCCAAATTGTATTTTTCCATTATAAAATTGTGCTTTCCATGCCAAAAGATACGTCAATTCGTTCTATTCTAATCATCGGCAGTGGCCCTATCATCATAGGCCAAGCTTGTGAGTTTGATTATTCCGGTTCTCAAGCTTCCAGATCGCTTCGGGAAGAGGGAATTGAAGTTTCCCTGATTAATTCCAATCCCGCAACGATCATGACCGATCCCGTTACTGCCGATCATGTTTATTTGCTCCCGTTAACTGTAGATAGCATCGTTGAGATTTTAGAAGAAAGGCAAATTGATGCCGTACTCCCCACTATGGGTGGTCAAACAGCATTAAACCTAGCCATCGAAGCCGGGAAACAGGGGGTTTGGGAGAAGTACAATGTTCGCCTAGTCGGTGTTGACCTTGACGCCATTGAACTGGCCGAGAACCGAGAGGCCTTCCGGAAGTTGATGGTCAAAATAGGAATGAATGTGGCACCTTCTTTTATTGCCAATTCCTTTCTAGAAGGGAAAGAAGCCGCACAGAAAATTGGCTTTCCGCTTGTTATCCGGCCATCTTATACCTTGGGCGGTACCGGAGGGGGATTTGTGATGGAACCAAAAGATTTTGATGAAGCCTTGAGAAGAGGGTTAAATGCTTCTCCGACGCATGAGGTTTTGGTAGAAAAAGCCGTATTTGGTTGGAAAGAATATGAGTTGGAACTCCTGCGAGATTCCAATGATAATGTTGTGATTATTTGTACGGTCGAAAACCTTGACCCTATGGGGATTCATACGGGAGATAGTATCACCGTTGCGCCAGCCATGACCTTATCGGATACCGCCTACCAGCGGATGCGGAACGATGCCATCAAGATGATGCGTTCTCTCGGAAATTTTGCGGGAGGATGTAATGTTCAATTTGCCATTGAACCGGAAACAGAAAAGCTCATCGCAATTGAGATTAATCCGAGAGTATCCCGCTCTTCGGCTTTGGCCAGTAAGGCAACCGGCTACCCTATCGCCAAGATTGCAGCAAAACTAGCTATTGGATACACGCTTGATGAATTGAAAAATCAGATTACTAAAAATACTTCGGCTTACTTTGAACCCACTTTAGATTATGTCATTGTCAAAATGCCTCGTTGGAATTTTGATAAATTTTATGGCTCTGACCATACCTTGGGGCTTCAAATGAAATCTGTTGGGGAAGTGATGTCCATCGGACGAAATTTCCTAGAGGCTTTGCAGAAAGCTTGTCAATCTCAGGAAAATAACCGGATGGGGCTTGGTGCCGATAAGAAAGAATGGATCAGAACGGCTGACATTCTGCAACGTTTGGAGAAAGCTAGTGATGATAGAATCTATCGGGTGAAAGATGCTTTACGGCTCGGAGTCCCGGAAAGAACGGTGCAGAAATTGACCCAAATTGACCCTTGGTACATCAAGCAGATCAAGCAACTGGTTAAGATGGAGGCCAAATTGATGCTGTTTAATGTTGCGGAAGATATTCCAGAAGACTTTTTCAGGGAATTGAAAGAATTGGGCTACTCAGATGCTCAAATTGCGTGGACGATGCGGATTAAGGAATCGGAAGTGACCCGACAGCGGAAAAAACTGGACATCAGGAGGACGTATAAAATGGTGGATACCTGCGCGGCTGAGTTTGAGGCACAAACCCCTTATTTCTACTCTACTTTCGATCAAGAAAATGAAAGTATTCCTTCTGATAAAAAGAAAATTATCGTTTTGGGTTCTGGCCCGAACCGGATTGGCCAAGGGATAGAGTTTGATTATTGCTGCGTACATGGTATCCTTGCCATTAAAGAAGCCGGATATGAGGCCATTATGATTAATTGTAATCCGGAGACGGTTTCCACTGATTTTGATATTGCGGACAAACTTTATTTCGAACCAGTTTATTGGGAGCACATCCAAGAAATCATCGAACTGGAAAAACCGGAAGGGGTTATTGTCCAACTGGGTGGGCAGACAGCCCTGAAGCTTGCGGAGCAGTTTCATAACAATGGGATCAAAATCTTCGGTTCCAGCTTTGAAGCCATGGACTTAGCAGAAAATCGTGGTCGTTTTTCCGATTTGTTGAAAGAATTAAATATTCCTTATCCGGATTATGGTGTAGCCAGTTCTGCGGAAGAAGCACTTAGAGTGGCGAATAAAATTTCTTATCCGGTTTTGGTGCGGCCTTCTTATGTTTTGGGTGGCCAACGGATGCGTATTGTTATCAATGATGAAGAATTGGAAAGACATGTTTTGACGATTTTCAAACATATGCCAGATAACAAGGTGTTGATTGATCAGTTTTTGGAAAGGGCACAAGAAGCAGAGATTGATGCCATCTGCGATGGAGAAGATGTACACATCATGGGTAT
>JAHDGC010000068.1 GCA_020627865.1 Saprospiraceae bacterium
TTTACAATAAAAAAAAAATATCCCTTGTATCTTCTCCCTTTTTAGCCTTATCTTAGCAACAAATAACCAAAGATACGGTATAAAACCACTAAGTATCGGTTGATTTATCACAATTATCGGCAAATCGACAATTATACTGCAACAAAATAACAAAGCGAATAAACCATTTAAACCATTTTACACTACAAATAAAACGCTAGCACTATTATGAAACACAAAAGCACGAATTTATCCCCTCACACTCCTTTATTTGTTATGTCCTATTTACTAAGAGCAGGTACTTAAATCATAACAATATTTTCACAAAGCACGACAGCTAAGATAAGGTAATCTTCGCAAACTCAAAGCCTTACTTTCCACTCTATATTACATAGAGGGGCACTTGTTATATGGCAATAACCAGAATGATTCATCCTTATACTTTAGGCTGACCGTATTAAGAAGCTGTTTAAATTTAACACTTCGGGCTGAAAACGCCCCTTCTTTGCTTATACGTCGTTATAAAAAATCCTCATTATGCTAAGGCATAACTCTGGTTTTTACGCCTAGTCTATGCAAAAAATTGGCTGTTTTCATCTCCAAAAGCTAATTTTAAACAGCTTCTAATGACTATCTAACCTCCCTACCCTACAAGTTTTCCCTACCGATTTATTCTCCAAATGCACATTGTTGGAACTATCTTTTTATTTAAAAATTTAACCTATGCAAAAGTTACCTATCTTCTACATTTGCCTAGTAATATTTATCACACTATTACTACAAGTTCAATCGTATGTACTGTTTGCCATGAATGAGGCTCTCCCCCAAACCAAAGAAACTGACCTAAACAATTACCGAATTACAGACAACAATTACCGACAACAAGCTTCTTACACCGAAACAGCCTGCCCTGGAGGGATTACCGTATTACCCATCTCTTTTCACATCTTCCATGAAGGAGGCACCATAGGCAACGGACACAACTGGACGCAAGCACAACTGGAAGACGTTGTTGCTGCTTTAAATGCCGACTTTGCCGGGATGAATCCCAATAAGAGCACTATTCCGTCCTATTTTCATGACGTGGATGCAGACCATACCTGCATTCAATTTTGTATCGGAGAAATCAATCGCATTGATGGAGCGAGTTGCCCTGCCTTCGGGTTGATGCAGGATGTCGAACTGAGTGCGTGTAGCCACGCTTCGTCTGACGATTTCCTCAACATTTATTCTTCTGATATGAATGGACAAGGTTTGGCCTCCTGCATTCCCGGATTTTCTGGAACTTGCAACGATACCCAAGACGGCGTCTACATAGATTGGGCGTATTTTGTTATAGGAACCGGTGCCACCGCTCCTTATGATGAGGGAAAAACCTTGACACACGAAATTGGTCACTGGTTAGGACTCAGGGATATTAGTGGCGATCCGGGTTGTAATCTGGATGATGGCCTTGCCGATACACCCAATCAAGACGACCAAAACACTGGCTGTCCGGATAATGTTAACTCTTGTCCTGGCAGTATGGGAACAGATTTACCGGATATGTTTTATAACTACATGGACAATTCGGATGATGCCTGTCGGACAATGTTTACACAAGATCAAGCTGCCATCATGCAAGCAACACTGGCGTCTGATCGCGCTACGTTAGCCAGCTCAGCAGATAGGGGTAATTGCGATGATACCCTCCGACCAGCCTGCCTCACCGTGAATTCTTCCAATACCCAAACGCTCAACTATACTTGCAATGGCTATGTAGACTTACTGGCGATACAGCAAGCTTGGTATGGTAGCTCTTCCGACCTCAATTGCTACACTTGGTCAACGAATGGCATTGGTGGCACACCTGTTGCCAATCCTGGAGCTGAATATTTTGCTCATTCGGAATCAAATTGTTATGCCTTAGAGTCCATCGTATACACTTTAACCGCAAACTGCTGGAGTCCTGATCTAGACAGCGACCCCAACACAATAGACCCGGCTTTTGAAGGGGAAATCCCAGCTGGAACCGTAACTATAAATCTATTCCCTTGCCAAACCTGCTTTGGTCCGGAAAGCTGTCAACGGTATAACAGTGGTATTATTAATTTTAGTCCTAGTGGAACCACCAACACGTATACCATTCCTGTTCCGCTAGGATTAGGGGTTATTTCGGATATTAAGATTTTAAATATCAATGGAACGCACCCAAATGTTGGGGAACTCTCTATGTCCTTAACCAGCCCTCAAGGTACTACTGTAGAACTCATGCCAAGGGTTTGTGATAACAGTTCTAGTTTTTTCTTAAGTTTTGATGATGGTGCAAGTACTAGTATCCAATGTCCTCCCACAGGTGTCGGCCCTTATACTAGCTTAGAGGCTTTATCAGCATTTGATGACGAAAATCCCGCTGGCGATTGGACATTGTCTATCACCGATCATGGTAATACTGGGAATTTACAGTTGACAAGTTGGGAACTTGAAGTCTGCGAGGTTATTCCGCCAGTTTGCGAGATTTCCAATGTTGAATTGCGGGCAGATGGGGCATGTGATGGTGCATATGCTACCTATCAGGTTTGCTTTGATGTTATTTCTGGTAGCGGGAATTATGACATTCTTGATTTAGACAATAGTGATGCCGTACTGGCCTCTATTACAGGAGCAGCTCCCATCACCGATCCTAATGTCACTGGTGATGAAGTCTGTATTGCTGCTCAGATAACAGCTCCAACAACAGCCTCGACCTTGAATATTGATGTATGGGATTCGGATGTCAATAAATGCAGGGGGGATGTTAGCCTTGCTGTAAATATCCCGACTTGCACGCTTCCCGCGGTTTCTATTCTAGATCCTTGTACTTGTTTGAACAATGGTACAAACACTACAATAGGCTCATTTGATGAAGTCGTGATGATAAACTCTACCGCAACTGGGGAAGTTTGGACGGTTACCTCTTCTTCCGGTGCTGTAGGAATTGCTAATGGTACTGCCTTTACAGATAATGGAGACGATACCTATAGTCTTAATTTTACCCATGAGGATAATATTGGTTATTACATGCAAATAGATGGCCCTTTAGGGCAACAGTTTTTTGCAACCAATATCTGTACTTATCCCGACCCGACCATTACCCTGACAAATACTTATTGTAATAATGATAATACCAATTATGATTTGGCAGCATTTGTTTCAGAAGCGACAGGCACACCTGGTGCTTATTTTAGTTATATGGTGGATGGTGTACCTACCTCGACGTTTAATCCCGCTCTCTTGGGCACTGGAACCTACGCCGTATCGGTACAATATGATGGATTTGGGCCTGGAGGAACTGGCTCTCCTACTGGCAATGCATCAGATGCATACACGGGAACGGATGGCAATGTGCCACAAGCTTCCAATCCGATGTTATCTGATTGTATTGATTTTGCGGAAGCTATACTAGTTGTCGAGGCATGTTGTCCGGCCAGTAATGGAAATACTACATTAATTATCAATAATTAAATACTAGGGTAGAAAAAAGATAAAGTGTATTATTAAAAGAGCAGCCTGATGACATATACAATCAGGTTGCTTTTTTTGTGTTTATTGAGAATTTGATTCTTTTTCTTATATTGGTGCTTAAAATTAAAAATTATGTTCTCAGCAGACACTTATAAGGAAAGAAGAAACAAGTTAAAAGCGGCTTTCCAAAAAGGCATTCTTTTTTTTCCCGGCAATAGTTATAGCCCAATGAACTATAAGGATAATGTGTATCCATTTCGGCAAGATAGTTCCTTTCTTTACTTTTTTGGTATAGACCAAGCGAACCTGAACGCTATTATTGATTTGGATGAGGATAAAACCATTATCTTTGGAAATGAATTAAGTGTCGATGATATTGTATGGACGGGGCCACTACCCTCCCTAAAAAAATTGGCGGAAAAAGTCGGTGTTCTACATACCCAACCAACAGTAGAACTTGATACATATTTGCAAAAAACAGTATCAGCCAAACGTCCTGTTCACTACCTTCCGGTTTATAGAGCTGCCTTACAAATCAAGATGGCCTCTTGGCTCAATGCCTCTATTGATGATATAAAAAACGGGCATTCTCCGGAGTTGATTCAGGCCGTATATGAACAACGTGCTTACAAGTCCGAAGAAGAAGTCGAGCAAATCAGCCAAGCGATAAATACAACTTGCAAAATGCATATTGCAGCCATGCGAATTGCTAAGCCGGGCATGTTGGAAGCCAATCTTGCGGGGTTGGTGAAGTGGCAAGCTATTGCGGGTGGTGGCGACCTTGCCTATGGTGTTATTTTAACCATCAATGGACAAACCTTACACAACCATCACCATCACAATATTATGAAGGAAGGTGATTTGGTTTTGGGAGATTTCGGTGCAGAAACGGCCATGCATTATGCTGGAGACATTACCCGAACTTTTCCGGTAAGCGCAACTTTTTCCAGTCGACAAAGCGCCATCTACAATACGGTACTTTCTAGCCAACTTGCCGCTATTGATGCCCTCAAACCCGGTATTACGTATAAAGAAGTTCACTTGCTCGCTGCCCGTACAATTGTGGAAGGCCTAAAGGATGTGGGCTTGATGAAAGGCAATGTTGAAGATGCAGTTGCATCTGGTGCACACGCACTATTTTTCCCGCATGGGCTTGGGCATATGATGGGACTAGATGTTCATGATATGGAGAATTTTGGGGAAGACCTTGTAGGTTATGGGAAAGATGCCCAGAGAAGTGATCAGTTTGGATTGGCTTATTTGCGATTGGGTCGCAAGCTCGAAACGGGTTTTGTCCTCACTGTCGAACCGGGTATTTATTTTATTCCGGAATTGATCGACCAATGGAAGGCCAAAGGTACCGGCAAGGATTTTATTGATTTTGACAAACTGGAAGATTACAAAAATTTTGGTGGCATCCGTATCGAAGATGATCTTTTGATTACGGAAAATGGTTCTAAACTATTGGGTGATCCGATACCGAAAACGGTTAAGGAGATTGAAGCAATTAGGGCTATGGCGTTTTAGTGGTGATAAAAATTGACTACAAACCCGTAGAAACGCCATGCATGGCGTTTCTACGGGTTTGTAGTTTTAATCCTCATTATGAAATTACTTCATAATGAGGATTTTTTTTGAGCAGAAATCTAGGCTACAGCTTGAAGCTGTAACCTAGATTCAAATCTCGAAATAGCATAAAAAAAGCCTCTCTTCTGTCGAAGAGAGGCCACTTATTAATCGTGAGATCTATTAATCAACTAATATCATCACTTTCGTTGCAGTATGATCTTTCGTTCTAAGCTCGTAGTATAAGAGCGCAGCATTCGGAAGCTCACCTCTGTCGATTCTAACTTGGTTGTAACCTTGTTCAAAATCACCTTCAATTACGCGAACTTCTTTACCCGTAGCGTCGAGGATTCTCAACATGGCTTTAGAAGCTTTCGGTAGGTTAAACCCGATAACGGTTGAACCAGAGAAAGGATTCGGAACGTTTTGATACAATTCAAATTGCTCGGCAGTTGCAACACCGTTGTCGTCAATAAATCTTAGAGCAACATCCATTACCTCGTCCGCTTTGTAAGCCTCAGCAGGCGTGAAGGTAGAAGTGATGTTTAACAACTCGCTAAGTCTAGCATCTCTCAATGCCGTGAAGCTCACGCTAAACAGTACACTGTTATCATCAACAGAAGTCCGGTTGCTTTCATTCCAGCTCGCTGTGATAACACCTTCATCAAGAAGACTCAAACCGAAGTTTCCGTCATTCAAGCTGGCAAGGTCACCAACGTGTAGGTCGCTGAATTCAACTGCTGTTCTGTCAAAGTCTAGTGTAAACTGGTATCCAAGCATGTTAGCAAAGTCATTCGCTCTGAAATCCACTTTGTATGTATTACCTTGAGCAAGACGTTGATCTTTAACGTCTAACAACAAGGAATTATTAAACTCTCTATTCTGTGTAGCGGTGAATCCGTTAGGAATTGAACTTCCGTTAACATCACCAATCTTAACTGCGATGAAGTCTTCATCCATTGCCATCTCATCAAGGTTGTTGAGTGAGATCGTCTCAGGGAAGATCGTCAAGAATGGGTTCGTAGGATCAGGGAATACAAATGCTGCATCCACAAATCTCCAAGAAGTATTGTTCGCGAATTCTGTATCAATGTTCAAGATTAGACGACGCAACTGAACAAGGTCAAATGTTGTAATAGAGTTAGAACGGTTTGCATCGGCAGCAATCATCTTATATGGAGAATCTAGTGGTAAGATTCCAAGGATGTGCTTGCTAATCAATACAAGGTCAAATGTAGTAACACCATTCAACGGATTATCATCTCTCAGTGGCGTAATCGTGTAATTTTGATCTATTGGAAGATCGTGGAACTCGTAGTGTCCATCATTCTCCGTGATGTAAGGATCGATATCCATTCCAGAGCTAGCAACATCTACCTGAACGTCAGATACCATATCATCATTTTCAGTGTAAATATCACCTAGGATAGATACCCCTTGACCCGTACAAGCACCGTTTGGATCCTGGATGTTGGCGTAAGTTAAGCCCATTTCCCAGTTTCCAGCCTCATCAACAACATAGATTTCAACATCTACGAAACCGAGGTTATCACAACCGAAGCTTGCATCACTTGACAAGGCAAGAACGCTATCCAATTCTGTAATTGGCGCAATACCTGGTTCAACAATTCTGATGAAGAACAACAAGTCTTCCTGAGCAGTACAGTTATCGAAACTACCACTATCCGGAGCATCGAAGTCTGTAGCCCAAAGTGTGATTTCTTGGCTAAAAGGCATCACAACTGTAGCTAGACCATTGATAAGAACCGGAGTTGGCTTCTTACAATCTTTCACAGTGAATAGATAATCACAGTAAGAAACATTACCACAACCATCTTCAACTTCCCAGTAGATATGGTGTTCACCAACTGGATAATCACCGCTTGCATCGTTAGAATCGCCGTTAAAGGCAGAACCGTTATCAGAAACACCATCGTTAAATGCATCAATGCTGTAGCTGTAGTTCAAGTTCTCAGAACAAGCATCCTCAGCTTCAAGGATTAACTCAACAGGAGAAGGACCACAATCAGTCTCGAAATTACAAGCTTCGATGTCTTCACAAGAAGAAGTAATTACAGGAGCAACATCGTCCGTAACGAAGATGATTTGAGTGTATTCCCAGTATCCTTCTTCGTAGTTCAATTCACCATTATGCTCTTTGAACTGACACCAGTCTACTACAATCCACTTACGAAGTATTTTGTAACAAGCTTCTTCGGTAACTTCGATGTATTGATCTTCATGCGTTACCGCAATCAAATCACATGCATCTTCTGTAATCTGTGGATAGTTATGTCCGGCAGGTATATCTTGAGGATCAGTACCCAAACCAGAACCACAATCTATGTAATGATTAGCAGGCCATGCGATATCGTCTGCACCAAATGGATCATCATTCACTAATGAAATCACTTGCTCACAGAATACGCTGCGTCCTCCGTCATCTTCGGCAGTCCAAGTACGGATAACCTGACCAACACCACAGTTATCAATGTTAACACTGTCTGTTACAGTTACCATAACGTTACAGTTATCTGTAGCACCAGCATAATAACCAGCTAGAGCACCATTGTACATCGTAGGCGCACCATCAGATGGGCTAGAAGACAATTCTGGAATCTCACTGTAATCACCGTGACACTCAATTGTTTTATCCGCAGGACAAACAATTACAGGATCAAGTTTATCCGTTACGTTAACAACAACCATACATTCGTTGAAACGTCCGTCGTTATCGTCATCAAATCCATCAGTAGGAATGATGTCGTAAACTCTCATTCTTACGATAACCTCATTTCCAACATCACTACAATCAAATTCAACACAATCTGTAAAGTCTACGTTACCAGAAGCATCCATACGCTTCACTTTGATTGTGATTGGGCTACAGTTATCGTAACTACCATCATCAAATGTTTGCCAGCAAACGTAAGCAGAACCATCAGTATTGATAGAAACTGTTGTCGTCGCATCACAAACCGCAACTGGTGGTGTATCATCAATAACATTCACCGTAGCAACACAAGGTGTAGCTTCGTTACCGCAAATGTCAGAAACGTAGTAAGTCAAGGAGTGTGTACCAGCAGGAAGTGTAACAACATCTCCAGCTTGGTATTCAACAGTAGAACCGTCAGCCAAAGTAAGCTCAATAGTAGAACTTCCAATAGAACCTGGGCAACTGTCTTCGTAGTTTACTATATCCAATAAAGTAACATCAGCAGAGCAGTTTCCGTTTTGAGTTACCGCATAGACATCTTCATAAACAGGGCACGCAAATGTTGGTGCTTCTGCATCCTCTACTTTAATAATCTGAGTAGATACTATAGATTCCTCAGTACACCAGTCAAATACTGTCCAAGTACGGATAACTTTGTAACCACTACCACACAAGTCAACTACAGGAGCATCATGGTAAGAAGCACCAAGGTTGCAGTATGTTTGGTTGATATTATGCGTACCGAAGTAAGAAGTAGCAGTTGGGAAACCTTGTAGACCAAGCGCATCAAGTGTTGCAGGCAGCACATCATCCGCATCTGTACAACTGATGGTAACAGATTCTGGCAATGTTACGTCAGCAATGGTTGGTCTTCCGATAGCGATACTTTGAGTACAGCTAGCACTGTTTCCATATCCATCTTCTACAGTAAATGTTCTCGTAATGATGTCTGCATTACACATGCCACCTTCTGCTAACTCATCGCTATAAGTAACGGTGATGTCTCCACAGTTATCAGAAGCAATTGGGTTACCTGTAATAAGTGGATCAGCATCAAGATCAAGAACAGTTAAGTCCGGTGTATAAATCTCTCCAAGATCAGAGCAGATGAACAAGCCTGGATCAATGTCAGCAGGACATTCAATTACTGGTGGGAATTTATCCTCAATCAGCATTTGTCCCCAACAAGAGTTACCGCTTTCTTGGCAGTTATTGATAACCATGTAAGTCAAGGTTTGACCAATGTGATCGGAGTTCAACTGATTTCCGATTAGGTTACCATTCTGATCTGTAATTTGTACTTCAAAGAATACGTATACTGGGTTATCACCTTCAAGGAGCATGTCTGCTGTAATAACAGCCTCGCAATTTTCATCAAGAGAAATATTAACGAAGTCGTTACAGATCATGTTCAATCCAGGACAACTTACATCTACAAATACATCATCCACCTCTGGATCGTCTACACTTGTACCCGTTACTGGGTCACCACCACCAACTGGAGTAGCTGTAGCTACCGCGATATTGATGAAGTCTTCGGTTACATTCTCAAGAGAACACTCATAAGAGAAAGACTCTCCAACAGCCAAGAATGGAATTGTTGTATTACAAGCAGGTGTTAATGGGTCATCAACCAAGATGTCCTCCATGTCAACATCACCAGTATTGGTAACAGTAATCTCGAAGGTCGCTGTAAAGCCTGGGTAAACTTCGTATGGATTCGCTCCATTCTCACCCGTTTTCAATACAGTTACTTCTGGATTCGTCAACAATACTTCTGTATCGTCTGTACCAGTGATTTGATCACCACCACCAACTGGATCAGCAGTTGCGTCAATCACGTTGATGAACTCAGCTTGTACATCGTCGATAGAACAAGTGTACGTGAATGTCTCACCAACAGCAAGGAATGGCACCACATTATCACAACTAGGAGACAATGGGTCAGTCAGTACGATGTTCTCCAAGTCTACATCACCATCATTGGTAATAGAGATCTCGAATTCAGCTGTACTTCCAGGATTGATCAACTGAGAATCTGTACCATCCAAAGCAGTTTTGTTCAATACGAAAGAAGGAGCATTCAAGACAACATCCGTAGGATCTGTATCTGTAACGGCAGTACCACCACCTACAGGATCAGCTGTTACATCACCAACATTGGTAAAGTCAGCTTGAACATTATCAATCGTACAAGTATAGGTCGTACCAGAACCAACAGGAAGGTCTCCGATAACCAAATCACAATCAGGACTGAGTGCATCAGTTACGGTAACATTTTCTAGATCAACATCACCAAGATTGTTTACGGTAATCTCAAATGTTGCCGTTCCACCAGGATTCACGTTTTGAGAATCAGCACCACCAACGGCAGATTTGATGATCTCAACTTGAGGATTACTCAACAATACTTCTGTATTGTCCGTTCCGGTAACTGGATCACCACCATCAGCAGGCGTACCGGTTACATCAGCAACGTTGAAGAACGCAGTTTGAACATCAGTCAATGTACAAGTGTACGTGAAAGAGTCACCGATAGCCAATGTAGGAATTACAGTATCACAATCTGGCGTTTCCGCATCAACTACAGTTACGTTCACCAAGTCGATGTCACCAGTATTGGTAACCGTAATCTCAAACTCAGATGTACCACCTGGGTTAGATATTTGTGTATCAGAACCATCAGCAGCAGTTTTACTAACTGACAATGAAGGCGACAACAATGTAATATCCTCTGTATCTGTACCTGTCACAGGATCACCACCGCCTACAGGCTCAGCAGTAACATTTGCAACGTTTGTGAATGCAGCATACACATCTGCCAATGTACAAGTGTAGGTTACACTTTCACCAACAGCAAGTGTAGCAATTGTATTATCACAATCTGGTGTTTGTGCATCACTTACAACTACGTTTTGAAGATCAACATTACCATCATTGGTAACTGTAATCTCGAAGGTAGCATCTGCACCTGGACTTACTGCCGGCGTAAGGGCAGTTTTCACAACAGCAACAGAAGGAGCTGTAATAATAATCTCTGTATCATCACTATCCGTTACTGGATCACCACCCGTAGCACCTACAGGATCACCCGTTACATCAGCAACGTTTGTGAAGCCAGCAAAAAGAGGATCAGTAGAACACATGTATGTGAAAGATTCTCCAACAGCAAGCATTCCGATTGCATTATCACAAGCAGGTGTTGCTGGGTCACTTACAACTACATTCATCAAGTCTGTATTACCAGTATTGGTAACCGTAATCTCGAAAGTTGCTGTAGCACCTGGGTTCACATCTTGTGTATCTAGTACACCACCAGCAGACTTATTGATCGCGATAGCAGGCATGGACAATTCAACAGTAGAGTTGTCAGAATCCGTTACCGGATCACCACCACCTACAGGATCACCTGTTCCAGTAGCTGTGTTTACAAATCCAGCTGTAACATTATCCAAAGTACAAGCGTAAGTTACCACCTCACCTACAGCAAGTGTAGCAATTACGTTATCACAATTTGGAGCAATTGGATCGCTCACGACAACATTTGTCAAAGCAACATCACCTGTATTCGCAACTGTAATCTGGAAGGTAGCCGTACCATTCGGGTTAACTACCTGCATATCAGAACCGTCTGCGGCAGACTTCGTTACCGTCAATTCAGGATTCGTCAATTGAACACTAACATCATCTGTATCCGTAACAGGATCTCCACCACCTACAGGATCAGCTGATGCCGTAGCAACGTTGATAAAGTCGGCAGTTACATTACTGATAGAACAAGTATACGTTTGCGTTTCTCCAATGGCCAATGTTGCGAAGAAAGCATCACAACCCGGAGCAAGTGGATCGCTCACGGTAACGTTGAGCAAATCAACATCACCCGTATTGGTTACTGTGAACATGAAGTCCGCAGGACCATTTGGATTCGCCAGTACTGTTTCTGTACCATCAAGTGCTGTTTTGTTCACTGTGATAGCAGGACCAGAAATCAATACTTCTGTATCATCAGAACCACCAACTGAATCTCCACCACCAACTGGGTCGGCAGTTACGTCAGCGACGTTGATGAAGTCAGCAGTTACATTATTAATAGAACAAGTATATGTGGTAGACTCACCGACAGCAAGTGTACCGATATTGTTGTTACAACCCGGAGACATTGGGTCATTAACCACAACATTCGCAAGATCAACATCACCGGTATTGATTACCGTAATGCTAAAGGTAGCCGTAGCATTTGGATTCACGATTTGAGAATCCGTGCCATTAGCAGCAGATTTGATGATCGCGATAGCAGGATTGGTAATCAGTACATCCGTTGGATCTGTATCTGTTACGGCATCACCACCACCTTGTGGATCACCCGTTACATCTGCAACGTTCGTGAATGGAGCCGTTACATTAGGCAAGGAACAAGTATAAGTTACTGTTTCCCCTGGTGCCAATGTTCCGATAGTCATATCACAAGAAGCAGATAATGGATCGGTAACGGTTACGTTATCTAAAGCAACATCACCCGTATTGGTCACGGTAATCTCAAAGTTTGCTGTTCCGTTAGGATTCACATTTTGAGAATCGGTACCATCTATAGCAGATTTCACGATGTCAATAGAAGGCATTGTAAGCAATACTTCTGTATCATCAGAATCTCCAACAGGATCACCACCATCAGCAGGATCAGCAGTTACGTCAGCGACATTGATGAAGCCAGCCGTTACGTTATCCAAAGTACAAGTATAGGTTTGAGTTTCTCCGATAGCCAATGTTGCGAAAGTAGCATCACAATTAGGAGCCAATGGATCACTAACCACAACGTTTACAAGATCAGCATTACCTGTATTCTGAACGATGATTTCAAAAGTAGCCGTTCCGTTAGGATTCACGTTTTGAGAATCT
The DNA here is from genome assembly GCA_020627865.1 of Saprospiraceae bacterium. Lineage (GTDB taxonomy): Bacteria > Bacteroidota > Bacteroidia > Chitinophagales > Saprospiraceae > JAHDGC01. The sequence continues at coordinate 12,641 of JAHDGC010000068.1, forward strand.
GTACCGTCTAAAGCTCTCTTATTAATAGAGATCGCAGGCGTAAGGATTGTAACATCTGTAGCATCCGTATCAGTAACAGGATCACCACCACCTGCAGGATCAGCAGTTACATCCACAATATTGGTATAGCTTGCAGTTGTATTCGGCTGGCTACAAACATAAGTTGTAGATTGACCAACAGGAAGAGAAGCGATAACCATATCACAACCCGGTGCAAGCGCATCGGTAACGGTTACGTTTATCAAGTCTACGGCACCTGTATTGCTTACTGTAATTTCAAAGTTCGCATCTGCACCCGGCGTAACCGTTTGGTTGTCTGTTCCGTCAAGTGCATGTTTATCAATTGCGATAGCAGGAGTCGTACTGATAACTTGTGTATCATCCATGTCCATTACTGGATCGCCACCACCTACTGGATCACCAGTTACATCGGCAGTATTGATAAAGCTAGCATTAACATTATCCAAAGTACAAGAATAAGTTTGTACCTCACCAACAGCCAATGTCGCGAAAGTAGCATCACAACCTGGTGTTTGCGGATCGCTTACCACAACATTCTCAAGTGCAACATTACCAGTATTGGTAACAACAATTGTAAAGGTAGCTGTACCACCAGGGTTAACATCTTGCGAATCGGAGCCATCAAGCGCTGTTTTCACAACAGAGATGGCAGGAGCCGTAAGGATTACCTCAGTATCATCCGTACCACCTACAGGATCTCCACCACCTACTGGATCAGCAGTTACATCTGCAACATTGATGAAACCAGCAGTTACATTTGGTAAAGAACAAGTATAAGTCTGCACTTCACCGACAGCCAATGTTGCGAAAGTAGCATCACAACCAGGCGTCATAGGATCAGTTACCACAACGTTAACAAGATCAGCATCACCATTATTGGTAACTGTAATCTGGAAAGTTGCTGTTCCACCTGGGTTCACATCTTGTGTGTCAGCACCACCAACCGCTGTCTTAGCAATAACAATCGAAGGAGCTGCTAACAATACTTCCGTATCATCAGTGTCAGAAACAGGATCACCACCACTTGGACCAACAGGCTCAGCAGTTACGTCAGCTGTATTGATGAAATCAGCCATTACGCCAGCTTGAGCACAAGTGTATGTCTGCGTTTCACCGACAGCTAATGTTGCGAAAGTAGCATTACAACCCGCAGCAAGCGGATCGCTAATAACAACATTCATCAGATCAACATCACCCGTATTGGTAACAGCAATCGTAAAGGTAGCTGTACCATTTGGATTCACCACTTGAGAATCTAGTGTTCCGTCGAAAGACTTATCAATAGTGATAGCAGGATTCGTCAAGGTAACCTCCGTATCATCTGTACCCATTACTGGGTTTCCGCCACCTACAGGCTCACCTGTTACATCAGCGGTATTAATGAAACCAGCAGTTACATTATCTACCGTACAAGTATAAGTTTGAACCGCCCCCGGAGCAAGCAATGCGATAGCGAAATCACAACTTGGTGCATTCGGGTCAGTTACCACGATATTTTGAAGGGCTACATTACCCGTATTCGTTACAGAAATCTCGAAGGTTGCTGTTCCATTCGGATTCACCGCTTGGGTATCAGCACCACCAACAGCAGATTTTGCAACTGCAATACCTGGCATTGTAATCACTACATCAGAAGGATCAGAATCAGTTACTGGTATTCCGCCACCGACTGGATCACCGGTTACGTCTGCAACGTTGGTAAAGCCAGTAAACAAGCCACCTGTTGTAGAACAAGTGTACGTTATGGTTTGTCCAACAGCGAGATTGCCGATATTATTATTACAAGCAGCAAGTAATGGATCATTTACCACAACATTTTCAAGATCGGTATTACCCGTATTGGTTACGGCAATCTCAAATGTAGCATCTGCACCAGGGTTCACATCTTGAGAATCTGCACCACCAACAGCACTTTTTACGATAGTGATAGAAGGTGCATTGATGATAACCGTTGTAGGATCAGTATCCATTACCGGAGCACCACCACCTACTGGGTCAGCAGTTACATCTGCCGTGTTGATAAAACCAGTAGAAAGAGGAACCGTATTACAAGTATATGTTACCGTTTCTCCAACAGCCAAGGTTGCAATAGTATTATCACAAGCAGGCGTTGCTGGGTCAGCAACAACAACATTTTCAAGGGCAACATCACCGGTATTCGTTACAGAAATCTCGAAGGATGCGATACCTCCAGGACTTACTCCCTGTAAATCCATACCATCTAATGCAGTTTTGTTGATCGCAATAGCAGGATTACTCAACAATACTTCTGTATCATCTGTACCCGTTACTGGATCTCCACCACCTACTGGCTCACCAACGACATCAGCCGTATTGATGAAAGGCGCAAGTACATTATCTATCGTACAAGCGTAAGTAAATACTTCTCCAACAAGAAGAGTTGGAATCGTTGTATTACAATTTGGAGCCATTACATCTGTTACCACAACATTCTGAAGATTAACATTACCCGTATTTGTAACGGTGATGTTAAAGGTTGCTGTACCATCAGGATTCACCGTTTGAGAATCGGTACCGTCACCAGCAGTTTTACTAATCGCTACAGCAGGACCACCCAAGACAACTTCAGTGTCATCCGTAGCTGTTACTGGATCTCCACCACCGACTGGCTCACCTGTTACATTGGCAACATTAATAAAGTCAACTGATACACCCGGTACAGTACAAGTATATGTTTGTGTTTCACCAACAGCCAAGGTTGCAAAAGTCATATCACAACTAGGCGCCATTGGATCGCTCACCACAACATTCTGTAGTACAACATC
>JAHDGC010000947.1 GCA_020627865.1 Saprospiraceae bacterium
TTACATATACTAATTTTTATAACAAACATTAATTTTACATTATGAAAAAGTTCAAGAAGTTTCAAAAAACGACCCAAATCTCTAAGGATAAATGCCAGAAAATTAAGGGCGGTATTGTTATCACCGAAGATTTAGGGGTAGCTTAATAAAACTGAAACCAGGCTAAAACCCCGCTGCATTAGCGGCCTTTTCGTTTACAAAATAGGCATTTTTTTCAAAATCGGGTAATATTTACCATGATTTTTTGGGGAGCTTTTGCCCAGAAGGAAGTGCTTTGTTGTCAAAAAATGTTTAGCGGGGTTTTGGCCTCGCTACTTTTCTAACATTTTGGAAACGGGTTTTGGTAAGGTAGCTGTTGTTTGGAGCAGGATGCTCAGGATTGGTGAATTTACAAGACTCAAATAACACTGTGGTATCTATCGGACAATTGTAACATTGCCCTTTTCTAGTCGCTGTTCCCTAACTCCGCTTTTGACAATTTCATACTCTAAGAACCATACGTACACACCCTGTTGCAAGATCTTTTCATTCCTTGTTCCATTCCAGCTAATTATCGCTTCATTGTGCGTAGCGTAAACACAGCTCCCCCACCGATCAAAAATACGGAAAGCTGTAATTTTATAATCATAATCACAGGCAGCAAAAATTTCCAAATAATCATTTACCCCATCGTTATTCGGGGAAAACACATTTGGCACTAACATTTCGCACCCGCACTCCTCGACATTTACATTTGTATCATAATAAAATGCGCCACACTCGTTTGTTATCGTCAAGCTGTAATCTCCGGAAGATAAAACAGGCAATTGTGACTCGTTACTTCCATCGGACCACTCGTATATTCCTGGAAGCCCAGCTTTTAGTATAAAACTTTCGTCCTTGCAGATAAAAGTATCTTGCGGGAATCCGATGTTATTTTTCACATCCATTACAAGCACCGTATCTTCTAGTATGCAATTTTCCATGAAAACCTCCACCGTGTATTCTCCTGGGTTTGTTACCACCAACACAGAATCTGTACTTCCCGTATTCCAGCGGTAAGCCGCATCCAAAAATGAGGCATCTAAGTTAAGTGTGCCGTCTTCACATAGTAGAGCAGTATCTGGCAACGGATCGAAGGGGATGATGGACACATCTTCTATGAAAAAGTAGCTTAGATAAGGATATGAATTTGGATTCTCCACTTCGATTATTGTTTCGTTTTCATCCCTAAAATTTCCGATAATGGCAAACCGCTCTTTTCCTTTTGCGATATAGCAACCACTTATCCTTGTCCAACCAAGGGTATCTGTGATCAAGGTTCCACGATTTTCCATAACGGGTTCTAAAGACATAGCACTATGGGCTTCTATTTCCTCGTAGTAAAAGTCTTCTGTCAATGCTAGACCTACCGCATCGGTATAACGCCATTTATGTGTCGGCGATAGATCTGGACTAACATAAAACTCGATATAATATTGCCTTCCCTCTTTCATTGGACTTGTCAATTCTGTTTCCATATACTCATTACCCGGCAAATTTGCATTAAAATAAACTACAATCCCCGCATAGCCGGTACCGCTCCTTTGTTCCTGATAACTATCAATATAGGTTCCAGCATTAGGAACTTGTAATTGATGATCTTGGGAACATTCATTAAATAAATCTGGCGTTCCATTGTTAGCCGCCCCCCACGATACGGCAAGGTATATTTGTCCTCCTTCTTCTGGACAATTTGAAAGCATATCAAAGCCTGGATTTGGAATCAGATTTTGTCCCATTAATTTAATACTCAAGTAAAGGAACAATATGACATACAAGTTTTTCATAATAATATTAAAAATTCAAGCTTTGAAAAACTAACGGGCTATCACGAGTTTTGTTGTAAAAATATGTTTGCTCCCTTGTGAAATATGGAGCACAAATATTCCTTCTGGCAGATTATTAACATCTATTTCATTGGTATATAAGCGAGTATTTTTAATTACATTCCCAGCCAGGTCAACAATTTTCACCTCATAATTTCCGTCAAATTCAGGGATAAAGTTTTGTAGCTGAATAATTGTACTGGCTGGGTTAGGGGCAACTAAAATCTCTTTAGCATTACCTCTCAAACGGCACCCGACGCCCTCCGGACAAATAACAAAGACACGTTTTAAATTATTCCAACTCGTTTCGGGATGCTCTATACCGTTCCGGCATGCCTTGTTTTCTACCACAAATTGTACACCGTAGCTGTGGAAAGTTTCAAATTCCCAATTATATGGATAATCCCAAAAATTAGTTAAATTATATTCCTCAATGCTTCCCAGTGACCAGCCGTTGCTCTTATATCGGTTATAATCTGCTCCTTCTTCTCCGATAGAAAGCCACCACAAATCATAGTTTTTGCTTCCTGAAATATCTATCTTAACTTCTTCTCCATAATCATATAACGACTCTCCACCAGTTTCCGGATCATCTATAA
>JAHDGC010000069.1 GCA_020627865.1 Saprospiraceae bacterium
AATACTTTATCGTTCTAAAAATAATGCCTCGTGTTTTTATAATCATTTTATACTTTAGAAGAAATTAATTCCCACTTGCAATGTAATGGTGTCGGTACTACGTACCTTAAGCAGTAGCTCTGTAAGAGCGACACCATTTGTAGAAAACATAACATCACCTTTTTTATTAGAGGTACAGCGTACCGGTACCATTACAGAGTCGAGTTTTGTTCAGTTATGATATTTATATAAAACGTCAAAACGATTTATAAAACATCTGCAATTCATCGTTCGTTTCCTTTGCCTTGATCTCATCAATCATTTTCGTAATGCTTTCGACATAGGCTAACAAGGCCGTTTTGTTCTCCCCTTCCACTTTCGGAACTTCGGCCTGATAAGCACCCCGCATATCATTGATAGACTTCGTTGCCGCAAAGCGTCTCCAAGGAGATTGCCCCATATTGACGGCAATTCCCTTGAGTTTTTCCATCCCGCCAGCGATAATCTGTGGATTCGTTCTGGCAATCAACTGCATGTAATAACCAAAGAAACTCATCGCATCATACCCATCCACCTTCTCGAAATTATTTTCAAAAAAGCTCAGATAATTGGTATCACCCGAAGCCGAATAAATCTGCCCAATCACATTGACAACCTCTCCACTTTCTTCCTTTTCCAATTTTTGAGCATAAGCCAAAGAACCCACCGGATCTAAAGCAGCCAATGCCTCCAAAGCGGCAGCAATTGCCAGATAAGATTGATCCTTATCAATAACTTTTTGAGCAACGGATGTCCAGCGATTATCTCCTCCCATAGCCAGCTTCCGAAGCGCTAAAGCGCGCACCTGTGATTTCGGATCATTTTCCGCCAACTTTGCCAAGATCGCTTCCGTTTCCTTATCACCAGCTTGCACCTGATTAACGGCCTCCGCACGAATCGACCAATGCTTATCATTCAATGCGGCAACCATAACATCCTTCGCTTCTGGCAAGCTACTTTTGGCAAGCACCCTAATCGCCTCAATACGATCCCGAAACTGTGGCGCATGCCGATACTGAAACAGATAACTTTGATCTGACTTTTCATCCGCAACCTCTCCTAACAATACCCTATCGGCATCTACATTGACCAACTTTGGCTTTTCAGCAACATCAAAAACAAACCGCTGCTTCCGTTGGTTCACCATAATTTCTTCCCTTCGGGGAACGCCACTTTCTCCAACATAAATATCAACAGCCAATGGCAACTGAAAAATCGGAGGATTGGTTTCCGGATTTTGTGTTTGTTCAATGAGAACGGTTTGCTTTTTAGTAACCTCATCGTATTCATACGAAATGTCTAAGACTGGATGGCCTGCACTGAAATACCATTGATCAAAAAACCAGTTCAAATCAAGCCCCGTAACATCCTCAAAAGCCAAGCGGAGATCATGGGCTTCTACTGCCGTATACTCATTTTCATTCAAGTATCTTTTCAATCCAGCCCTAAAAGCTTTATCCCCAACATGATGCCGCAACATGTGTAGAACCAAGCCACCTTTGTTGTAGCTATGCGCATCAAACATATGTTCCTTATCATCATATTCAAAATGGATCAACGGATGAATACCAGATTTGCAGGAAGCCAAGTAGCCATTAAGTTCCGTCAACAAATGATTGTCGGCTTCATCTTTACCATACTTGTGTTCAAACCAAAGGTATTCGCCATAATTGGCAAAACCTTCATTCATCGTCAGGTTCGCCCAACTCTCACAAGTAACCAAGTCTCCGAACCAATGATGAACCAACTCATGTGCCACGATTCTTTCATTATGATCGTCCAACAATTCCCTAGTGGTTCTTTGGACAAACTCCCCAAAGATGACACTCGTTGTATTCTCCATGGCCCCCGAAACATAGTCCCGAACAACAATCTGTGCATATTTCTGCCAAGGGTATTCCACCCCTGTAAAATCAGAAAAGAAGGTCATCATCTCTTTCGTATTAGAAAAAATAGCCTTAGCATCTTGCTCATATTTTGGCTCAACGTAGTAAGTCAACTCAATATCTTTCCACTTGTCTTTCACAACAGCATATTCCCCAATACCAAGCATAAACAAATAAGGCGCATGTGGTTGATCCATGTTCCAGTAATCTGTTCGCGTGCCATCCGGATTTTTCTTGGAACTAACCAACAGGCCATTGGAAAGGGTTGTAAATTTATCATCAACCGTAACTGTAACCTCTTGGGTACATCGTTCATTTGGCTTATCTATCGTTGGGAACCAGCGCGAATTGTTTTCCGTTTCGCCCTGTGTCCAGATCTGTTGTGGCTTGTTCGCCTCACTGCCATCTGCGTTTATAAAAAACAAACCTTGATCGGAAAGGATAGCCTGCCCACTGTGGGTTTCTGTTTTCTTCGGGTAAGCCGTATACTCGATATATACTTCATATTCTTGCCCAGATTCAAACAGCTTTCCTAGCTGGATTTCCAGCTTCAAACCATTGTAATCATATTTAAGCTCCTTCCCATTCATCATCACTTTATGAATCTCAAAACCTTTCGCATCAAGCGCTAAAATATCCGCCGGATAGAAAAACGGGCGCATCTTGAGCCATGATTTTCCGATAACGGCTTCTTGCTCCCAATCAAAGGACAAGTCCAGTTTGGTATGCAACAAATCCTGTGTCCGTGTAAAGGACGGGTTGTATTTGGGCAATTCGTAGCCGTTAGAACCCGGTTCCATAGGCGGAGCGGATACAAAAAGGGTATCGAGGTCTTCATACTCCACAACGGGTACCTCTGCAATTTTCTTTGTGGAATCGCAGGAGAAGAACATTAAGATTGCAAAAAGAATGATAGCTTTATTCATATCAATAAGGTTTGATTTTTTATTTAACTGTAGCGTCGTAATGCTTCCGACGTTCAAGTAATGTTTACAACGTTTTCTTATAAATGATGCAGTATTTAAAAGACATGCAAAACACTTTATAGTTGTCAAAACGAAAGCATTACCATCATTATTATTGCTTATACAGCAACTTGATATTCCCGCAAAGCATCATTTAAGGATACTTTCTTATCTGTAGAAGGTTTTCGTTTTCCGATGATTAGCGCACAAGCCACTTGGTAGGAACCCGCCGGAAATTCCTTGGTATACGTCCCAGGGATAACGACCGCTCCCGAAGGCACCTCGCCTTTATAAGTTACAGGCTCCGTTCCGGTCACATCAATAATATGGGTTGATTTGGTCAACACAACATTAGCTCCTAAAACAGCTTCTTTCCGCACCCGCACCCCTTCTACAACAATACAACGGGAACCGATGAAACAATTGTCCTCAATAATAGTCGGGGTTGCTTGCAAGGGTTCCAAAACCCCTCCGATGCCAACACCACCGCTAAGATGCACATTCCGACCGATTTGCGCACAGGAACCAACCGTCGCCCAAGTATCCACCATCGTTCCGCTACCGACCCAAGCACCAATATTGACATAACTAGGCATCATAATCACGCCTTTTTCAAGAAAAGCACCATGTCTCGCAATGGCATGTGGCACTACCCGAACACCCAAGTCTTTATAATGTTTCTTTAAGGGAATTTTATCATGAAATTCAAAAGGGCCTACTTCAATGGTTTCCATTTGCTGTATTGGGAAATACAACACAACGGCTTTCTTTACCCACTGGTTTACTTTCCAGTTTTCGCCATCGGGTTCAGCGACACGTAGCTCGCCCTTGTCGAGTAAATCCAGTACAGCCCTGATGTCTTTTTGGGTGGCTTCTTCTTTTAACAAAGCTCGGTTCTCCCAAGCGGCTTCGATATTTTTTCTCAATGATTCCATAAGTTTGACTTTTAGGGGTCAAAAGTAAGGAAGTATGGAGGGAAAAGGAAGGAAAGTATGAAAAAGATAAGGCAACGGTATGTATTACTACATCATCTCAAATATCCGCAAGGCCAAAAACTGCGTCGCAAAACCCACCAGAAAACCACCAAGCAGATCATGGATATTATGCGCATTAAGGAAGAGCCTCGCACTAGCGACCAAACCACAAATTATGATTACAGACAACAACAAGGCATTAAGACTAATAAGCTGATCTCCTATGATTTCAGATTTGAGGATAAAATTGCCATAGCTATAATAAGAGGTCATCATAATGATGGTCATGGCCAATAAGCCGCCCATCCCGACGGCATGAATACTGATTTTGCTAAAAAGATTGACGAAAAAAGCGACGAATAAGGCGATAACCACGCCCAAGACAAAGGCCTTGAATGCAACCGGTACGCTGGTGTCGGAAAGCAAAAAGCGGAACATGGCCAGATAGAAAACACTCGTCGCAATATAGGGAATAATGCGATCCTCCTTCTTTTCCATTTCTATGGATTCAGATAAGCCCAGCATCCGCATCATCATCACAGCAAAGGCAGGAATGAAGAACGTGGAAGCAAATATGATGAGAATCAAGATTCGGGCTTCTTCATTGAAGATGCTGTTTACCCCAAACATATATGGGTTTACCAGTAGCAAGATAACCAACATGTAAGTCGTTATCAGCAAGGGATGAAAGACCAAGGAAATAAGTTGTGCAAGTGTTCTAAGCATTGTAATAGTCTGTTTAGAACATCAAAAATACGAAAATTTTAGGGTCTTTGACAATTTTTGCAAAACAAGAATTAACTATTCTCTATCTTCCCACTGCTGCGGATTTATGCTACCATGCATTATCCCAACTACACGCACAACTTCTCCCTCAATAGTGTATATAATGTTATATTGAAACCGCTTAATTACGGCTCTTCTCTTATCCTTGTATATTTTCTGAAATAGAAAAGGATTTGCCTCAATATGAAAAGCCATTTCTCGAAATGCAATGATAAGCTGCTCTCCCAAATCAGGTCGTACCGATTCATAATAATCATAAGCAGACCTGAGATCATCTAAAGCTTCTTGTTGTAAAATAAGGGAAAAACTCATGCGCCAAATTGAGTAAGCACGTCTTTTAATGGGATGGTCTTGGAATTTCCATTTTTGAAGGATTCATCTCGCCGATCAAGTTCCTTTTTCCATTCATCCGACAGGACGAAACAATCATCAGAAAAAGCAAGAACTTGAAGAAAATAATGCATTAACTCCAACTGCTCTTTCTTAGAAAGTTGTAAAAAAGAATCTTTTATGGCTATTGCATGTTCACTCATGTGATAAAGGTAACGGATTTATTATATAAAGATAACTTGTTTTAGCCAGAAAATCAATAAGGTTATTCAAATCAGATCAATTATCCCCCAAACGAACTAATCCCACTAATTGAAACCTCAACTCGCCTATTTTTTGCCCGCTGTTTTTCATTTTCATTGTCGTTAACTGGCCGCGTTGCCCCGTAGCCTGCCGTTTCAATCTTCACCGGATTCATTCTCTTTTTATAGACCAAATACTCCTTGATGGCATCGGCCCGTGCTTGCGAAAGGGCTTTCAAGTCGCCCGGATCGCCCTGATTATCAGTATGGCCTTCGATGATGATCGAGTGCCTAGGGTTTTCCTTCATATAATTGGCCAGCCTATTCAAAACTGGATAAGATTTCTTTAAAATGATCGGTTTGGAGCGCTTAAAGTAAATGGGATCCAATTCTATTTTGGTGCCAACTTCTATCGGTTCTACCCAAAGATTGACTTCATATTCTTTGTAATAAACGTAGCTTTTCTTGAAAGTAATCTGCTCCTCAAACCCTCGGAATCCTTCCTTTTCTGGTATCAATTTGAAAGTTACACCTTTAGGCACACTCATCCGATAGCTGCCATCATCCGAGATGTAAACATTGCTGAATTGATCATACATACCATATCCGGTTAGGATTTTACCGGAAACGGGTTCCTCTGTTTTTCTATTTAAAATTTTCCCTTTAATCGTAACGGTAATCGGATTGGGTGGAGAAAGTTTCACCCGGAATATATCGCTGGAGCCGTTTCTTTTTGAGCTAAAATAAAGGTAGCCGGTAGCCGAATTAAAGTAAGGCTTGCTATCGTCAGAGTCGGAGTTTATCGGATCAAGCATCCGTTCTGGTGTCCCCCAATTTTGCCAACTATCATCCAATCTTTTTGCTACGAAAATATCACTCCCGCTCCTGCCTTGCCGATTGGAGGCAAAGAAAAGCATCTTATTGTCTTCGGTAATGAACGGCGTGGTTTCTCTTCCCGAGGAATTAATACCTGTTCCTAGATTTTTGGGCTTACTCCAGGAGTTTGAACCTGTCCGAAAGGAAACATATAAATCATTTTGCCCGTGAGAATCGTGCATTTGCATGGACAAAATCATCACATTGCCATCAAAACTCATGGTTGTACTCACATCCGGATGGGTGTTGTAATATTGGTCAATATCAATCGGATCAGGAAAAGTCCAAGTGCCATCAGACATCTGCCTTGAGATAGAAAAGCCCTTTGTCATTCCACCTTCTTGTTCAAATTGGTTGATCACAATGACTTCGTTATTGGATGGTGTAATGGCACAGACGCTATTCGGCAAGGCATTATTCAAAGGATAACTCGGATGTATGATTTGGTCAAATTCTCCAAAGAGGCTTTTGGCAATCCAAACATCTTGATTGAACTTGGATTCAGATGTGCCTACATAAGAATGCTCTCCAATCATGGTATATATCCTCTTCAGATACTGATCATAAGATTGGTCGTCCAGTTCATAGGCAAGGTTACTACCTTTTTCCACCAGTGTTTTGTCAAAATCTGGATGTCCCATACGAGTGAAGTACAGAGTTTTGCCATCGACACTAATAACCGGAGAAATTTCATCATAACCGGAGTTGATCTGGTCATTGAGTCGTTCCACAACCAAATCTTGGCCATACAAACAGCAAGTAAAAAGGAGAAAGGAGAAGGCAAAAAATATACCCTTGCTGCTTGGTGGTTTATAATGTGAGTCGGTGTAGTTTGTGTTCGTTCTTTTATAAAAAAGAATACGTGCGGTGAGAATTGACAGGGCAATTCTCAAACTTCGAAACAGAGATTCCATAAGTCTAAAGGGTGGCTTAGTGTTTTATCAAGATTAAGCCGTTGTTTTAGAGTGATCGTTATTGTAAAAGCTTGTTGAAAAAAGAGGAAGGGGCAAAAAGCCTACTATAAATATACATCCTTATTTTAAAACAATCAAGTTTACATAACAAGTAAAAATTAAAAAGACCCAAACCTGCCCGACCACGCAGGCGGGGTAAAAAGTCCCCCCTGTTAATCAACAGTTTATAACTCAGGCTGGTTGAACTTATTTTTAGGCCTTTAAGTAGAAGGACAAAGTAAAAAGTACATACGTGCTAATCAGCAGTTTATATCAATTCATTCGTACATTTATTTTTGTCCTAGTAAGTACTATTTAAATTTTTCAGTCATTTACTACTGAGAAAAATACCACTATCCTCCCCAAAAATATAAAGATTTATTCATATTAAAAAATAACCCATATTTTTAAAAATAAAAATCCCTTTCTATAACACCAAGTGCTATAGAAAGGGATTTTTAAGAAGGATAATCTTTAAAATGCCGTAAGCATCACGACGGCGTAAGCATTACGCCGCTAAGGTTTCATCATCGCTTTCAATTCAGCTAATTCTTTTTCCAGTCGTTGCACCCTTTCCTCGTAACTTTCAATAATTTCTTGCTGCTCCTGAAGGGCTTTAATCGCAATAACTCCCGCATAAGAATAAGACATCCCCAACTTGCCATCTTCCCCTTCCACAACCATCTCCGGGAAAAGCGGCTGAACTTCCTGTGCAATAAAACCCAGCGACTTGCTCGCGCTATTCTTTTGCTCATTATAATGGTAAGTAACGGGGCGCATTTGCATTACCTTGCCCAAAGTCGGTTGCATATTATTGATGTTCTTTTTTAACCGCAAATCAGAATCTACTGTCCATGCACCATTGGTATTGATATAAGCTCGCCGGCTTCCCTGTAAGTTAAAGCTCAAATAAATACCACTGTGGAAAATCCGCCAGTAATCTGTTGCATCACCGGAGGTTTCCAGTTTAATACCGCCCGCACCACCATCAATACCCTGCGTAGATTGCCGGATATGCAGATCGGTATCTGGATCTTTGTCAATACCTACTTTTCCACCGCTGTCTATTTGCATATAGCTGGTTCCGCTAGTCACGAAGTGAATCTCATCAGCGACACCATAGGTTCCGTCTGCTCCTAAGGTAATTAATGTCGAGGCTGTTCCTCTTTCCCCTTGTGCTTCTATGGCATTGGTATAAACCCAAGGAGTTGCCGTAAAGCCCTGTCCTGTTGCGTTGGATGTTCCTTGATCCGTACTTTCTGAGCCTACACTGAGGTTTCCGATTACAGCCTGATCTACAACATCCAAACTGGCTTGAGGATCAGTTTCTCCAATGCCGACAGCACCACTCTCCGTAATTCTCATGCGCTCCGATAAGCTACCATCATAGGTAAGGAAGCGCAGGTTTCCATTATCCGTAGCATCTCCCCCGTTGTTTGCCTGAATGCTTGCCCCGACATATTCTGCAAGACCGTTATTGCTATCGTAATTTTCAAAGTCAATTTTGCCAAAAGCACTATCCCCGCTTCTGGCTCCTCCCAAGGTCAGTGAGCGCGTAAGGCTACCAGTGGAGGTATTTCTGGAAGCCTCCATATTCCCGCCATTAACATGCAATTTTTCGGATGGAGAAGTTGTCCCTATACCCAGATTACCTGATTCATTAATTGTCATACGTATAGGCAAGTCTTCATCGGCTGCACTGCCACTGGATTTTGTAGCAAAGTGGAGTTTACCCCTAGAGTTGGAATTCGTCCTTTCATGTACGATAGCAGCACCCATACCCGTTACGGTCGAGGTGCTTTGAAAACCGATCCCTATTCCTGTATTATTTTCATTGAGGTTACGGGTAAAAACCGTAAACAATTCACTTACATCAATCGAGTCAGAATTTAGCATACAATCTACCGTATCCTTAACCGTCAGTTGCCACCTGTTTTGGGATGATGCGATATTACCGATTCCTACATTACCATCATTTCCATTGGTAATATTTGTACCACTGCTTACCACCCAATCTTCATCATCGACAAGAGCAGAAACATCCAGCGTATTACCACCTGAGATACTCAAATTACTACCGGAAAGACTCAATGTTTGCTCATCCGTATTATCCAAATAACCGGATAAATTAACAGAGGAAGCATCATTGGAAAGGCTCAAGGTATTACCAGAAAGACTAAGATCCTGCTCATCGGTATTATCAAAATAGCCGGACAGATCAACAGTGGTTGCATCATCACTTAAACCAAGGGTATTCCCAGAAAGGCTCAGTGCCTGAATTTCATTCGTGGGATCATTATCCGCATCATCTACACCATCAGACAAACCACTCAAATCAACACTATTCCCTCCTTCTATGGCAAGGGTTGATCCATCAAAAGAAATAGTTTGGTCATCAGAGTCTATGGCCAATGTACTGAGGTCAACTGTATTTCCATTAGATATGGTTAAATTTGGGGAAGTAAAATCCAAGGTTTGTGCATCTGTATTATCCAGATAACCGGACAAATCTACAAGGGCATCATCATCAGAAAGACTCAGAATATTTTCTACAAGGCCTATGGTTTGGAGTTCATTTGTCGGGTCGGCATCTGCATCCTCCGAACCCGCACCCAGTTCTTCCCATGCTGTCCCGTTGAAAAACCAGAAAGAAGCAGTATCGGTATCAAACACTAGTAATCCCGTTGCAGATGATGCAATGCCTGTACGTTGGGTAGTCGTAAGTCGTGGAATAAGGATTCCTTTGCTAGTACTATTTACATCGAGTATAGCGGTACTATCTGGGGCGGATCCGTCTTCATTTATAGATGTTGGTAGTTCTGAGTTATTGTGTTGGGCATTTAAGTAAAAAGGGGTCAGTAAAAGCATAAAAGCTATAATAATAACATTTGGGTAAGACAAAAATTTTGCTAGAGTAGTCATTTGATTTGGTTTTAGCAAGTTGATAAAATGTCCGTAGTCGATGTGCTAAGGGTTAGGCTTACACAAAACTATAACTGCCTTTGGAGCTGGGTTAATCCAAAGGTCATTGGGTTACTTATTACAAAGAGTTACTCCTTTATAATAGGATTGATTATGTTTAGAAAGGGTTAGAAAGAAAAAAGACTATTATACTAGTATAAATAGGGGTTTAAAATGTGGGTACATTATATATGTGGGGAATTTTATGTATTTCCTTTTCAGTTTTTGTAGAGATATGGAGCACACAAATATGAGAACAATATATAACAATAATGCCAAAGATGAAAGTAAAATACTGAGAAATATTTTTTTTAAGCATAAAAAATAATTCAATCTCAAAAAGCCTGCCTATTTATGATAAGAGTGGTTTGCAATTTGTCTACATTTGCTTTTATTGAAAAACGTCGTAAGCATTACGACGCTACATTTTGCTCATAAATTTTATTCTATTTTTTGAACCTTACAAAACTTTGTCCAAGGCAATGATAAAAAAACAATTGATAGAATGCGTCCCCAATTTTAGCGAAGGGAATGACATGTCTATTATTAAGCAAATAACAGATGCAATTGAAAGCGTTGATGGCGTCAAATTGCTCGATGTTGATCCCGGCAAGGCAACCAATCGGACTGTCGTAACCTTTGTGGGGGAACCGGAACCTGTCATTAATGCCGCTTTTTTGGCGATTAAAAAAGCTGCAGAGTTGATAGATATGAGTAAGCACAAGGGGGAACACCCGCGAATGGGCGCTACAGATGTTTGCCCTTTGATTCCAGTGAGTAATATCACAATGGATGAAGTTGTCGATTATGCACACAAACTTGGCGAGATGGTCGGCTCTGCCCTTGAAATTCCATTTTACATGTATGAATCCGCCGCTACTCGCCCAGAACGCCGCAACCTCGCCACCATCAGGGCAGGCGAATATGAAGCCCTCCCAGAAAAATTAAAAAAACCGGAATGGAAACCAGACTATGGCCCAGCCCGCTTCAACCCGCGTTCTGGAGCTACTGTTATCGGTGCCAGAGATTTTCTCATTGCTTATAATGTAAACCTGAATACGACTTCAGTAAGGCGAGCCAATTCTGTAGCTTTCGATGTTCGGGAGAAAGGTCGGATTAAAAGGAAGGGGAATCCTATTACCGGAAAGATTGTCAAGGATAAGGCCGGCAATCCCGAACGTACGCCAGGCACCTGTAAAGCTGTGAAAGGTATTGGCTGGTTCATAGAAGAATATGGTGTTGCCCAAATTTCTATGAATTTGACTAACATTAATATTACACCTCTACATGTTGCCTTTGAAGAATGTTGCAAAAGTGCAGAAAGAAGAGGCTTACGGGTTACGGGTTCTGAACTAGTAGGCCTTGTCCCGTTAAATGTCATGCTGGAAACAGGTCGATATTTTCTAAAAAAACAAAATCGCTCCCTAGGGGTTTCGGATGCGGAAATCATCAAAATTGCGGTAAAATCGCTGGGGCTAGATGAGCTTGCCCCTTTTGATCCGCAGCAAAAAATCATCGAATATAATTTGCAGGAAGCAACGGCTGCTCCATTGATCAAAATGAGCCTACAAGAATTTGCAGACGAAACAGCCTCAGAAAGTCCGGCTCCCGGTGGTGGCTCTATTTCCGCATATATGGGTTCGCTCGGTGCAGCACTGGCGACGATGGTTGCGAACTTATCCGCACATAAGCGAGGCTGGGATGATCGCTGGGAAGAATTTTCGGAGTGGGCAGAAAGGGGGCAAGTGATAAAAGATGCCTTGCTAAAAATGGTCGATGAAGACACCAATGCTTTTAATAAAATCATTGAAGCCATCCGCTTACCCAAATCTGGGGAAGCAGAAAAGCAGGCTCGTGCGGAAGCGATTGAGCAAGCTACTCGTTATGCTATAGAAGTACCATTTAAAGTTATGGAGTTATCTTCCGAGGTTTTTGAGGTGGCCAAGGCTATGGCAGAAATTGGGAATCCGAATTCAGTTTCAGATGCAGGTGTCGGTGCACTTTGTGCGAGGGCGGCAGTTCATGGAGCCTTGCTGAATGTGAAGATCAATGCTGCAGGGTTGAAAGATCAAAAATATGCCAAACAGGTTATTTCTAGTGGAGAAAAATTGGGTAGGGCGGCGGATAAAATGGAGAAAGAAGTCCTGAAAATTGTTAAAGATAAGATAAAGGCAAGTTAATGTTTTTCACAGCTGAAAATTTACCTTAATTATTTATTGAGATAGGGTAGATAAATATTTTATGTAAGAATAGAGAGCAGAGAATAGAGAGGCGAACCTATCAAACACAGGTTATCTCGGTTCTCTTTTCTCTACTCTTGTTAAAATAAGCATAATGAATAGCATTTTCTCTTACAAAATTTTTATGTGTAAAAGCCTATTATAACGATATGGCAGGATTTTCGTGTTTTTTAAGCGGAAAAATCTCCCATCTTCGATAGTTTCTCCATCCCTCAGATCATATAAAATTTATACGATAATGAAAATTCAGTTTTTTATTCTCTTTTTATGTGCTGTTTTTTGGGCTACCGCTCAAGAAACCTACAGTTATATTTCTGATCACCGGTTTCATGATGCCAGTGAGTTGATTGGTTATAATTTCAAACCCAATCATATGGAAATACCACATGAATTCGACAAGGCCATCAATCCAGGCTCTTATTCCTTTGGTGTTACCTTGAACAATCTTTATGTGATTGGTGATGATATTAAAGGAGTGTACAGCATTAATAATATCAATCCAACAGAGTATGGCTACAAACTTCACCTGATGAATGCCCGCGACCCGACGATTCAAGGGCATTTGAAAATTATTTTAACCAGAGCAAATCAGGTTGAAGCGCTTGTTTTCAAACGTTCCAATAAGGATAAGGAAATCATCTTTTTCTTACCGGAATTATCTGAAAGTCAAAACAAAAAAGAGGCGGATTTTTTCACGGATCGCTACGAAATAGAGTTGGAGCATATGGATAGCATTTGGGGCAAATCTATCCAGCCTTTTTTCTTGCATCATTTGGATAAAAATGTCCAGCAAAAATTACTCGAAAGAGATAGTACCCAAATCTCCTTCGAAGAGGTGTATCGGGTTATTAATAAAGCTAAAAAGAAAAAGGATAAGAAAAAAGAAAAGGAAACCGCTGAAGAGATTCAGCTATACGAAGAGAACATGGCAAAGATTGATGCAATCATGCAATTAACTTCCTTACGCGATATTGAGGAAGGCATTGCCGAGCTGGACGAGGAGTATCAAAAGAAGGTCAAGGTAGAGAAGGAATACTACATTATTATCAAAGCTATTCTCAAGTATGATGACGGTACCATCGAGAACAAAAACGATAAAATCAAGCTGAAAAAATGGGCGGAAAAGGAGGATGAAATGGCCAAAAAACCGGAGGAAGAAAAATTCCAGATTGATTTCCTTACGGAGAAGGGCGACCATCTTTTCTTATACCTCAATGGGAGAAGGGCGATTAGTTCTTTTGAGTTTTATAGCTCGCGGTATTTGATGCGGGGGCATTAATATTGTAGAAATAAAAACTAGTAGGGGCGCGATGCATCGCGCCCCTACTAGTTTTCCCGCTTCTCAAAATCCTCCGTCTTCTTAATTTCAATTCTCCTGAAAACAAGATAAATCAAAATGACGAATGCGGCTCCCCAGCACAAGCTGTAAGCACTGATGATAATATCTCCTATAGCTTCCATATTACTTGAATTTTACAGCGGTTCCGTAAGCTAAAATTTCTGCGGCGCCTTGTGTTACGACAGAAGTCGTTAGCCGGATATTGATAATTGCATCGGCATGCAATCTTTCGCCATCCGCAATCATACGCTGCATGGCTTGTTCTCTTGAATCCGCCTGCAATTGGGTATACTCTTCAATCTCGCCACCGACGATATTTTTCAATCCGGCGAATATATCTCTGCCAATGTTTCTTGCCCTGACGGTGCTGCCTCTAGCGATGCCTAAAATTTCTGTAATTTCTTTGTTGGGAATGTGGTCTGTTGTACTGATAATCATTTTGTGATGTATTTTTTCTGTTATTAATTAATGCTTTGTTACAAAAAATCTCTAGATAATTTTCTCTAAAAATGTTCCAGAGACTTACGTTTCTGGCAAAGAGATGTCGTTCCTATGGAACTCATATTCTAAAAAGAATTGAGATGTCAATTTTGTTATTACATAATATCAATTTGTCAAAAATGAACATAGCATCAAAGAAAAATCGACATACAAGGAAAAAATACATACCAAATATGCATGCTTTACAGATAAGGCTTTTAGCAAGAATTCAATCCATCACTTCCGCTCCCCCAACTGCTTTTTTATCGCAAAAAGCTCATCCCGATATTGCGCTGCCGTAATAAAATCGAGGTCTTTGGCTGCCTTTTTCATCTTGGTTTCTGTTTGCTTCATCAGCTCCTCAAGCTGATCCCGCGTCATGTATTTGATAACGGGATCGGCCGCAATACTCGGCTTGTCCGCCTCTATGTAAGCATTTTGTTCGCCACGAATATCCAAAATGGAACCTTGCGCAATAATTTCTTCGCGACTCTTGCTCACTGTCTTCGGAATAATGCCATGTTCTTCATTATATGCAATTTGAATGGAACGACGACGGTTGGTTTCATCTATCGTTCGTTGCATGGATTTTGTTATTTTATCTGCGTAAAAAAGGACAAGTCCATTGGAATTCCGAGCTGCCCGACCTGCTGTTTGTGTCAAGGAACGGGCATTCCTCAAGAACCCTTCTTTGTCTGCATCAATAATAGCAACCAAACTCACCTCCGGCAAATCCAAGCCCTCCCGAAGCAAGTTTACTCCAATCAAAACATCAAATTCTCCCAGCCTTAGATCCCTAAGAATTTCGACCCTTTCCATCGTATCCACCTCTGAATGGATATAGCGACATTTGATGCTCAATTTTGTCATATAATGTGCTAGTTCTTCAGACATTCGTTTGGTCAAGGTGGTTACCAAAACTCGTTCTTTCTTTTTAATCCGCCCATGCACCTCATCCAACAAATCATCAATTTGGTTAATACTAGGACGCACCTCAATTGGCGGATCAAGCAAGCCTGTAGGACGGATAATTTGCTCGACAATTTCTCCCCCAGTTTCTTCCAATTCAAAATCAGCAGGCGTAGCACTAACGAATACGATTTGATTAATCAAACTTTCAAATTCGTTAAAATTCAAAGGACGGTTATCCATCGCAGAAGGCAAACGGAATCCATAATTGACCAGGTTGAGTTTCCTCGCCCGATCGCCTCCCCACATCCCGCGCACTTGCGGAATCGTAACATGGCTTTCGTCAATAACCATTAAATAGTCATCCGGAAAATAATCCAGCAAGCAGAAAGGGCGCGTTCCGGGCTGGCGTCCGTCAAAGAAGCGGGAGTAATTCTCTACGCCGTTGCAATAGCCCAACTCCTTCA